>JAKZXM010000332.1:0-10591 GCA_047514975.1 Rhodospirillales bacterium | reverse complement strand
GGTGAGCGAACCGCGATCCTCGATGTTGCGGGCGGGGCCGAAGTATCGTTTGGGGCGCTGCAGCGCATTGGCATCGACGCCGCCGGTCAGCACCTTGCCGGACGACGGAACCACCGTGTTGTAGGCACGCGCGAGACGGGTGATCGAATCGAGGAGGATCACCACGTCGCGCTTGTGTTCGACCAGGCGCTTCGCTTTCTCGATCACCATCTCGGCCACCTGCACGTGGCGCGAGGCGGGCTCGTCGAAGGTCGAGCTGATGACCTCTCCGCGGACCGAGCGCGCCATGTCGGTCACCTCTTCCGGGCGCTCGTCGATGAGGAGGACGATCAAATAGCAATCGGCGTGGTTGCTCGCGACGCCGCGGGCGATGTTCTGCAGCATCACCGTCTTGCCGGTTCGCGGCGGGGCCACGATCAGCGCCCTTTGGCCTTTGCCGATCGGACAGATCAGGTCGATGACGCGAAGGGTGAGGTCCTTCTCGGTCGGATCGTCGATCTCCATCACCAGCCGGTCGTCCGGATAAAGCGGCGTCAAGTTGTCGAAGTTGATGCGGTGGCGTGCGGCGGCCGGGTCCTCGAAGTTGATGTGATTGATCTTGAGAAGAGCGAAATAGCGCTCGCCGTCCTTCGGCGCCCGAATCTGGCCCTCCACCGAATCGCCGGTGCGCAGCGCGAAGCGGCGGACCTGGCTCGGCGAGACGTAGATGTCGTCGGGGCCGGGCAGGTAGTTCGCCTCGGCCGAACGCAGAAAACCGAAGCCGTCCTGAAGCACCTCGAGGACGCCGGTCCCGAAGATCGGTACTTCGTTCACCGCCAACTGCTTGAGGATGGCGAACATCATGTCCTGCTTGCGCAGGCTTGATGCGTTCTCGATTTCCAGGTCCTCAGCGTAGGTGAGGAGATCACCCGGGGACTTGGCCTTGAGTTCCTTGAGGTCCATGTTCGGTAGTCGCTTCCGGTCGGGCGCTGGGAGGGGGAGAGTTCCGGTATTGGGCCGACTCGCGGCCGTTGCCATCTGGTCAGCTCGAGCTGTGTCGAGAGGGATCAGGCACGGTGCCCGCGGCGATTCGGAGAGGGGGAGATCCGGAACAACGGGTCCGTTCCGAGGAATCTGCAAATAAGATCGACCAAACCCCTTGACGTGTCAAATGGAGATTTTTCCGCGCCATGCAAGCATTTTGCGCGGCCGCGGTCCGTGCGCGATCAGAAAGGTTCTACTATTGCGAGAATAACGATGATGATCATCAACACCGTGGGCACTTCATTGATGAACCGGAAGAATCGTTCCGAGTGGCGATTGCGGTCATGGGCGAAATCTCCGCGCCAGCGCGCCATGAGCCCGTGCAGGATCGCGAGGCCAAGCACGCCCGCGAGCTTGACGTGAAGCCAGCCCGCGGACGACACGCCGGACCCGGCCTCGAAAAGGAGGATGACACCGAACACGAACGCCGCGGCCATGGCCGGCGTCATGATCGCGCGCAGAAGCCGCCGCTCCATCACTTTCAGCGTCTCGGAAAGCTCCGAGCCCGGCTCGGCGCGGCTGTGGTAAACGAACAGCCGCGGCAGGTACAGGAGCGCGGCCATCCAGGCGATCACGCTGATCACGTGCAGCGCCTTGACCCAAAGATAGGCGGTCCCCGAGAGCCCGAGCACGCCTAATCCACCATTGCCTGGGCGCGGACCATCGGACAGCCGCGAAACCCGCCGGCGCAGGGTCGTCTCCCCGCTTCGCATGCCACACCCGCGGGCGCTTCCACGGCGGCGCGCACCAAATCCGCCAAGCCACCGATGAAGTCGCGCGCGACCCCGAGTGCGGGAACCCGCTCGAACACGCGAACACCGAGCTCGTCGGCATGGTGGCGGTACTCGACGTCGAGTTCCACCAAGGTTTCGGAATGCTCGGACACGAAGGCGATGGGAACAATCACAAGTCCGATGCCCGCGCGGCCGGCGCGCGCGATCTCGTCCACGGTCGCCGGTCCGATCCATTTGAGCGGTCCGACGCGGCTCTGGTAGCAAATAACCCAATCGAGGCCCTCGATCCCGAGGCCGGCGACCACGGCGCGCGACGTCTCCTCGACCTGCCGCTGATAGGGATCGCCGCCGCGAACGACGCGCTCAGGCAAGCCGTGCGCGGAGAAGAGAACGCGAATCGGGGGACGCGCCGACGCGCGCTCGATGGCATGTCGGACCAGTTCCACCTGGGCCGAAACCAGGCCCGCTTGAACCGGATAACAGCAGACCGCCGACGTGGGCACGTTCAGTTCCACCGCCTCGGCCGCCGCATGCCAGGCCGCGAGCGAGGAGCCCGTCGTGGTCGTGGAGTACTGTGGATAGAGCGGCACCAGCACCACCTTGTCGGGACCGAAGTCCGCGACCGCGCGCGCCGCTTCGATGCTCATGGGATGCCAATAGCGCATGGCGATGAAAACCCGGGTCTCGCCGGTTCCCGCCAGGCGGCCCTGCAAAGCGTCGGCCTGGGCACGCGTAAGCTCCAACAGCGGTGAGCGCCCGCCGATCCCGGCATAGATGTCCCGCGCGATGCGCGCCCGACGCCAGGCGATCAGCGCGGCGAGGGGCGTGCGCACGAATCCGGGAAGATTGATGATCGCGCGATCGTCGAACAGGTTGAACAAAAACGGCCGTAGCGCTTCGGGGCGGTCGGGACCGCCGAGGTTGAAAAGCACGACGGCGATCCTAGCCATTTGGAGATCGACCCGCGTAAGGGCCTCGGCTGACGGCATTTCGCCCATTTCCGCCGGCGGCATAATTCACGAGCCGTTCCAGGCGCGGACCAACGCCACCAGCTCGGCCACGTGATCGGGCGGTGTCGCCGGAAGGACCCCGTGACCCAGATTGAAGATCAACGGTCCCGCACCAAGGGTGTCGAGGATTTTTTCGGCTGCCGCCCGCATCGCCTCACCCCCGACGAGAAGCGCGGTGTTGTCGAGGTTGCCCTGGACTGCCACCCGCCCCTGTACGTTAGCGGCCGCCCAAGCGAGCGGGACGGCGCTATCGAGCGATACCGCATCGACGCCGGTCTCAAGCGCGAAGTCGACGTGGAGCGCACCCGCGCCGCGCGGAAATCCGATGATCCTGGCGCCCGGCCTCGTTTCGCGGATCCGTCGCACGATTTCCTTGATAGGGGCGATTACCAATTTCCGAAACCCGGCCTCACTCAGGACTCCGGCCCAGGAGTCGAAGATTTGCACTACGTCGGCGCCCGCATCGAATTGACGAACGAGATGCAACGCCACGGCTTCGACCAGAACGTCGATCAGTCGCGCAAAGGCTTCGGGCTCCGCCAGCGCGCGTCTCTTCGTGTTGGCGAAGTCCGAGCCGCTACGTCCCTCGATCAGGTAACTCGCCAGGGTCCAGGGCGCCCCAGCAAAGCCGATCAATGCGACGCCATCTCCGAGTCGCCCCTTGACGGTGTTGATGGTTTCGTAAACTGGCTCCAGATGGGCCTGGAAGCGGGCCGGCTCGACCACGCCGATCTCATCCAGGCTTTCGAGCGGCTCAATCGATGGACCAACGCCTTCGTGGAAGCGTACCTCCCGGCCTAGCGCATCGGGAATCATCAAGATATCGCTGAACACGATCGCAGCATCGAGATCGTAACGGCGTATCGGCTGTAGAGTGGCTTCGATCGCAAGTTTCGGCGAGTAACAGAACGTGAGGAAATCCGTGGCCTCTTGGCGTAGCGCTCGGTACTCGGGAAGATGCCGTCCCGCTTGACGCATCAGCCAAATGGGTGGCGGTGTAAGGGTTTCGTGTCCGAGGACACGCATAACGGCGCTATTCTCGGTGATGCCGTTCGTCTGGGCCGCGAGCATGGAATCGGGGTTCTTCATAATCACAAGTATAAATTAAGAAAGGTAGAGGTTGATGTAGGACCGATGAATTGCGTGGACGCAGTCCCGTTCTCTGATTTTTCCCGTCCGCGGGCGATCGTAAAGGCTTCGCGGGGCGACGTGTGAGCGGAATGTTGGCAATCGGGAACGGGGCCGTTAATTTCCCGCCTGACCGGTGCGTCGAATCATGGGGAATGGTGGGATATCAGATGTACGATCCGTGGATTCTCCGGCAATCCACACGTGGTGGAGAAATTCATCCACCGGTGGGTGAATGACGAGTTTTCCAGGGGACTAATTTTGGAATTACCCGCCGGTGACGAAAAGACGTTGGTTATCCGCAAACGATGAGACGGTTATCCGCCGAGAGTTTTGAATGACTACGCTCAATCTGCACCTTGTTTCGGATTCGACCGGAGAGACCGTTGGAACCGTTGCCCACGCCTGCATGGTTCAATTTCCCGACGTCGACGCCGAGGAGTTCATCTGGCCCATGGTGCGGACCAAGGGACACGTCGCCGAGGTCATCGCCGAGGTCCGGAAAAACCCTGGGTTCGTTCTCTACACCCTCGTCAATCCAGAGATCAGCCGGATTCTTGAAGACAGCTGCCGCGAGCTCCAGATTCCGTGCATGGGCCTTCTCGATCCTATCGTGGCGGCGATCGGCGGGTACATCGGCGCCAAGGCACGGGCGCGTCCCGGCCTTCAGCACGTTCTCGATGCTCAATACTTTGGTCGGATCGATGCGATCCAGTTTGCACTTGTCCATGACGACGGCCAGTCCCTTAAGGATCTCGGCGGCGCCGACGTTCTTATCTTGGGGGTTTCGCGGACCTCGAAGACCCCGACGTGCATGTATCTCGCCTATCGTGGAATCAAGGCTGCAAACGTTCCCGTGGTCTCGGGCATTGCTGTTCCTCGGGAGATATTCGAGGTCGAAATGCCGCTGATCGTCGCGCTGACCGAGAGCCCGAGGCGTTTGGTAGAAATCCGGCGGAACCGTGTCCGTCTGCTGAACCGAAAAGGCGAGGACGATTACACGGATGTCGAATCCGTTTCACGAGAAGTCAACGAGGCCTTGCGGTTCTATACCGAGCACGGCTGGCCCATCATCGACGTGACCCGCAGATCGGTCGAAGAAACGGCGGCGACGATCGTGCAGATGCTGAAACGCCGCCGCGACGCAGCCGATTGATCGGGCAACGCCAAACCATTGTCTTGGCGTCCGCGAGTAGCGCCCGCGCGCGTCTCCTCAGCGGCGCCGGCGTACCTTTCAAAAGGGATCCCGCGAATTTGGATGAAACCGCGATCAGATCGCGCATGTGGGACCAGGGCGCCGACGTGGAAGCGGCAGCCCGAGAGTTGGCACGAGCGAAGGCCGACGATATCTCGCCGCGCCACCCGGGCGCGTTCGTCGTTGCCGCCGATCAAATCCTCGAGTGCGACGGCGCCTGGTTCGAGAAACCGTCCGGTCGCGAAGGCATGGTTGCCCACCTCGGGCGCTTGCGTGGGCGTACCCACCGATTGGTGACCGCGGTTTGCGTCGTGACGGACTCGCGGCCCGTGTGGGAGACCGTGGACACGGCGGCTCTAACCATGCGCGCCTTGAGCGACGACTTCATCGCCGACTATGCACGCGATGCCGGACCCGAGGTCCTCGGATCGGTCGGCGCCTATCGTCTGGAGGAGTTGGGGGCGCAGTTGTTCTCGCGCATCGAAGGCGACTATTTCACGGTCCTGGGGCTGCCGTTGCTGCCGCTGCTCGAGTTCATGCGCGAGGCCGGGGTGCTCGACCGATGAGCGCTCGCGGGGGCCCGCAAACCCCTTTGGTCGCGAGCGATCCGGGCCTCCCAAGCGCGATCAGCGGCCGGGCGCGGCTCGCGGGTGTTATCGGCTGGCCGGTGGCCCAATCGCTTTCGCCCCGGCTGCACGGGTATTGGTTGCGCCATTATGGGATCGACGGCGCCTACGTGCCGCTCGCCGTCAGGCCTGAGGATTTTGCAAGCGTACTGAAAGCGTTGCCGCGCATGGGTTTCGTGGGTGTCAACGTCACCCTGCCGCACAAGGAGTCGGCGCTCGGCGCCGTGGACGACGTCGACGCGACCGCCCACGAGATCGGTGCCGTCAACACGATCGACGTCACGGCGGAAGGACGGCTCGCCGGGCGCAACACCGACGCCTTCGGATTCATCGAGAACCTGAAACGCGGCGCCCCGGAATGGGAAGCGTCTCTTGGGCCGGCCGTCGTGCTCGGCGCGGGGGGCGCGGCGCGGGCGGTTTGCCACGCGCTCGCGGACGCGGGCGTCGCCGAAATCCGAATCGCCAATCGAACCCTCGCGCGCGCCCAGGCGATCGCCGGCGCCGTTGGGGCGAACGTCGTACCGTGGGACGAACGATCGGCGGCGCTCGACGGCGCCGCGGTCGTGGTGAACGCGACCAATCTCGGCATGGAGGGCAACTCCCCCCTGGAGCTCGATCTCGCGGCTCTCCCCGCGCGTGCGGTCGTCAACGACATCGTTTACAATCCCCTCGAGACTGGCGTGCTCAAGGCGGCGGCGGCGCGGGGCAACCCGGTCGTCGACGGCCTCGGCATGCTTCTTCATCAAGCGAGGCCCGGTTTCGCGGCCTGGTTCGGCACCGAACCCGAGGTCACCGAAGAGCTGCGCGCGTTCGTTCTTCGCGGCTTGGCGGCGCGCGGCTAGGCCGAGCCGTGGTCATCCTCGGCCTGACTGGCTCGATCGGCATGGGAAAAAGCGCCGCGGCGCGCGCGTTCCGATGTCTGGGCGCTCCGGTTCACGACGCCGACCACGCGGTCCACGCGCGGATGGAACGAAACGAGGCCGCGGTCGCCGCCATCGAAGCCGCCTTTCCGGGCGTGACGAGCGGTGGGAGCGTCGACCGGGGAGCGGTCGCGGCCAGGGTGTTCGACGAGGCCGACGGACTCGACCGTCTCGAGGCGATCGTTCACCCCCTCGTTGAAGCCAGTCAACGCCGTTTTTGCGCGATCGCCGCACGCAATCGCCGGCCCGTCGTGGTTCTCGACATCCCCCTTCTGTTCGAGATCGGGTCCGACGACGGCTGCGATGCGGTGGTGGTGGTCTCGGCGCCGCGCGCCTTGCAAGAGGCGCGGGTCCTCAGGCGGCCCGGGATGACACCCGCGCGCCTGGCGGCAATCCTGGCGCTCCAGATGCCCGATTCGGAAAAACGCCGTCGGGCGGATTTCGTCATCAAGACAGGGCTGGGACGATCATTCAGCTTGAACGCCGTTCGATACGTCCTTAATGTGGCGCGCACGCTTAGCGGGACCCATTGGCCGCCGCCACGGGTGTCCTTTAGGCGCGTGGGTCCGCGAAATCACCGCCCTATTCGGGCATAGACGTAAGGAAGGCCCGCAATGCGCCAAGTCGTTCTCGACACGGAAACCACCGGTCTCGACCCACGGGCCGGAGACCGCGTCGTCGAGATCGGCTGCGTCGAACTGGTCAACCACGTGCCCACGGGCGAGAGTTTTCACAGCTACCTCAACCCCGAACGCGACATGCCCGAAGGGGCCCGGGCGGTCCACGGACTGACCAGCGAATTCCTTTCGCGCCATCCGACGTTCCTGCGGATCGCCGACGAATTCCTCGTCTTCATCGCCGATTCCGAGCTCGTCATCCACAATGCCGAGTTCGACATGCGATTCATCAACGCCGAGCTGAGACTCCTCGGCCGTGAGCCGCTTTCGCTCGAGCGCACGCTCGACACGTTGGCGATAGCGCGGCGCAAGTTTCCCGGCGCCCAGGCAAGCCTCGATGCGCTTTGTCGCCGGTTCAACATTGATACCAGCGCCCGCGCCGTGCACGGGGCGCTTACCGATGCGCGCCTCCTGGCCGAGGTATATCTCGAGCTCGTCGGCGGACGTCAGCCCGGCCTGGCCCTGGTCCGCTCGGAGGTCGCCTCGCCGGCCCCGGCCGCTGAGGCGCGCTCTCGCGAGGGGATCACCGAGCGATTTGGCACGTCTGACGCGCCCGCGAGACGCGCTTAGGCGTTCGCGCCGCCGCCTTGCGCGGGATCCGCCGGCGCGGCGGCGCTCGCAGGCTGGGCACCGCGCTCGCGAAGCTGATTTTGGTACATCGCATAGAAGTCGACCGGCCCGATCATCAGGGGTGGAAACCCACCGTCTCGGGTACAGTCGGAGACGATGTATCGGACGAAGGGGAACAGCAGCCGCGGGCATTCGACCAGCAACACCGGTTGCACGTGCTCTTGAGCGATCTTGAGCGTGAAGACGCCGGCGTACGCGAGCTCGACGATGAACGCCACTTGATCGTCGGCCTTGCACTCGGCGTTGACGTGCAGAGTGACCTCGAAAACGCTATCGCGGAGCGGTTGGGCCTGCACGTCGATATTGACGCGAATCTCCGGCTGTTGATTCTGCAAGCGCTCGAAGATGGCGGGCGCGTTCGGGGCCTCGAAGGACAGGTCCTTGATGTACTGGGCGTTGATGGCGAGCGGTGGCTTGCCCGTCGACGCGGCGCCCGCGTCCCCGTCGCCTGTGGAGCCGGGCGGTTCGAGCGAGGGGTCGTCCGGGCCTTGCGGGGCGCCTTCACCTCGTTCTGCCATGGTCTGCCTCCCGTGTGCGGTGTTCGCCTGTGGCTAGCACGGAACACGTGGGCCCACAACTCCCTCAGCCCCCGGAGTTTCGCCCCGCGCCGTCGTCGCCGCGGCGCGGGCCCAGGCGCGGAGCGGGCGGCGATTCGCCGTCCGTCCCCTCCTCAGCGTCGTCGAGGTCCTCGACCTCGAACTCACCCTCAATGACCGCCGTGTCTCCACGGTCGCGGTGGTCGGCGAAACCATCTGCGCGCCCATCGATGCGTCCGCTCGCCGTCAGATGCCTCGCCAGCACTCGCCGGAGCACCGAGCGGAGCGCGGGCACGAACAGCAAGAGTCCGGCGAGATCGGTCACGAACCCAGGCGTGAGTAAGAGCGCTCCGGCGAGCAGCAGGCAAACCCCGTCGAACACCTCCGCCATGGGAAACCGCCCGGCTTCCAGGTTCGATCGCGCCCGCCCAAGTGTCGCCAACCCCTGGTGGCGGAGCAGCGTCGTGCCCGCGATCGCCGTCAGGATCACGACGCCAAGGGTCGGCCAGAGCCCGAGGATTCCGCCGAGCTTGATGAAGACGGCGATCTCCACGAGCGGAACACCAATGAACGCGAGAAGGACGAGAAAGATCATCCCGATGGCCCGGAGCAGTCGCGGATCGCCCGCACCATAACCGGAGGCCGCCCGGTAGATGAGCATGAAATGGTCTCGGGCGCCCGCGCTCGACCGCGGGGCGTATCGGGGCCGGCCCGGCGGCCGGCCAATGGCGGCTGGACCTGAGCCACCGGACTCGCTAACCTGTTCTCTGCGGCCCGCGTTGGGGCGTGGACCAGTCCGCCGAGATGGCGGCGCGCCGAGTTCGGGACATGGGCGACGGCTTTATCGACATCATCATCTTCGCGATGATCGCGGCATTCCTCGTGCTGCGGCTTCGCAACGTTCTCGGGCGGCGCAACGGGCACGAAAGCGGCAATCGCGATCCGTTCGCCGCTTCGTCCGGCGCCGAACGGACGTCGGACAAGATCGTGCAACTTCCCGACCAAAGCGTCGCGGCGGAGACGGATGAACATGCCGATGGGGCCGAGGTCGACAATCCGCTCGCCGAGGGTTTGGCCCAGATTCGCCGGGGCGATCCCGACTTCGACGAAAATGAGTTCCTCTCCGGCGCCCGCATGGCCTTCGAGATGATCCTCTCGGCCTATGCCGAGGGAAACGATCAGGCGCTCGAGCCGATGCTCAGCCCCGAGGTTTACGGGAATTTCACACACGCCATCGAGGACCGCAAACGCGCCGGCGAAACCGTCGAGGAGACCCTTGTCGGCATCAAGGAGTGCGCGATCCTCGAGGCCTCGATGAACGGCCGCACAGCCCGAGTCACGGTCAAGTTCGTCAGCGAACAGATCAGCGTCACGCGCGACCGCGACGGCGAGGCAATCGACGGCGACCCCAATGCCGTTATCGAGGTGACCGATTTCTGGACGTTTGCTCGCGACACTCGGTCCCGTGATCTCAACTGGACGCTGGTCGAGACGCGCAGCCTCGATTAGGCGCGGCGCCGCCGTCGCGGGCATCGCGGTGGCGTTCGGCGTCGGCGCCTGTGCCCGAATTCAGCCCACGCCCCCGGCCCCGCTCACGGGTCCCGGCTTCGTCCTCGAGCCGGTCTCGTTTGCGTCGCTTTCCGGGTGGGACCGCGACGCGCAGTCGCGGGCGCTCACGGCGTTCGCGCGCTCGTGCTCGGTGCTCGCGAGGCGCCCTGGCGGAACGGGCATCGCCAAGGCGGGCGCGCCGTTCGTCACGGCGGAGACCGATGGCGAGCTCGTCAGCGTCTTCCGCGAGGCCTGCCGGACGCGAGGAGCAACGTTTCACGAGCTCGACTCCCGGCGTGTGAGTGAGGTAGAACTCGCGGCGGATCACACTTCGTTCTCCATCGCGACCAGGAGCTGGGACGTTCTCAGGCTCACCACGCCGCTGGTGGGCGCTCACCAGGCGGTAAATGCCGCGCTCGCGGTGGAGATGCTGGAGCATGTGCCCGCGGAGCTCCGGCCCAGCGCGGACTCCGTGCGCACGGGCGTGGCCTCGGTGAGCTGGCCTGGGCGTGGCCAGGTGGAAGAGCTGGACGGCTGCACCTGGCTCTTCGACGTGGCCCACAA
>JAKZXM010000331.1:0-11673 GCA_047514975.1 Rhodospirillales bacterium | reverse complement strand
AGCCCCAACTGTTGTTGGCGACGTCGACGCCGGCAATGTTCTGCATCTGGGTCAGCAACTGGGCGTCGGAGCCGTCCGCGCCGAAGCCCATGCGGAACATGGTGATATCGGCACCAGGCGCGACGCCGACGACGCCGCGTCCGTCGAGCGAAGCGGCGATCACGCCCGCGACCGTGGTGCCGTGCGCGTCGCCGGCCGCGCTCGCGAACGAGTCCGAATCCTCGTCGCGGGCGTCGCAATCCAGATCGAAGCGGTAATTGCCGGCGAGGTCGGGGTGCGTGTAGTCGATGCCGTCATCGACCACGCCGACGACAACTCCGGACCCGGTATATTCGTCCCAGACGCCGGTGACGTTGAGGTCGATCCCCGGATAGGCGGTGTTGTTCAGGTGCCACTGGTTGGTGAAGCCGGGATCGGAGGGGATCACCGATGGCAGCGGTCCGAGCGATCCGCCGGTCCCCTGCCCGGCACCGCCGTCCAGGGCGGCATTCGTATCGGGACCGATTCGCGCGTTCTCGGCCCCGGACACCTCGATCCGGTCGCCTGCCGGCACGGCCACCTTGGAGTCCGGCGCCGCCACGAATTGGCGCGCCGCGCCCCGTGCACCGCCGTTCCCTTGTTGAACGCGCAACACCGCCACCGGTGGGTATCCCCTCCGTTAAACCCCACCCTCTAGAGCAGCAAAATGAAGTGTTATGGACGCGCCCATGGGCCCGAGCGATTTCGGCGCGTGCTTATTAAACGAAATGGTAGCACGCCTTGCGCGGCGCCGCAACCAAAAAACTACGTAATTTCAACCCTTAAGGGTAAATTAACGGGGCTGCTCGGCGGCCCCGACGGGCCGCGGCCCGCTTCGGGCGCGCATTTGTCGGCGCCCGCGCCCTTCAGCGCCCGGAAAGCGCCTTTTCCCCCGGCACTTATGATCGGTTTCATGACGCCGCGTCCAACCGGCAACGGCCGCCGGAGCTCCGCAAACCGGCGCACCGCCGGCGGACGGGACCGCCGAGCGCTTAGTCCCTTGGGCGCTGTCGATGCGCGCGTCACGCCGGCGCGAAGACCTGGCGGTAACCGAACAAGCCGACCGAGCCGCCGGTGTGGATGAACACGACGTTGTCGCCCTTGGAGAAGACCTCGCCCTTGCGGATGAGATCGATGAGACCGGCCATCGCCTTGCCGGAATAGACCGGGTCCAGAAGCAGCCCCTCCTGGCGCGCGGTAAGCCGCACGGCCTCGACCATCGCCTCGGTGGGCACCCCGTACCCCTGGCCGATGTAGTCGCAGTTCGCCACCACTCGGTCCCTCGCGATTCCGCCGCTGACGCCGACGTATTCGGCGGTCGCCTCGGCAAGCTCGTGAACCGCGCCTTCCTGTTGCTCCTTGGGGCGGTTGACGCCGATCCCGTAAATCGGGATGCGGGTGTTCATGCCCTCGAGGCCGGTGAGAAGGCCGGCCTGGGTTCCGGTGCTGCCGGTCGCATGCACCACATGGTCGATGCGGATGCCGGCCTCGTTCGCCTGATGCACGAGCTCGATCGCGCATCCGACGTATCCCAGCGCCCCCACCCGGTTCGAGCCGCCGCCCGGGATCACGTCCGGTTTGCCGCCCTTGGTCCGGATCTCGTCCGCCACCTCTTCGAGCGCGCCGGACATGTCGGTTCCCGCCGGCACGTGTCGGATGGCGGTGCCGAACAACTCATCGAGCAGCACGTTTCCCGACTTCTCGTAGTCCTCGGTTGCGTCGGCCACCCGGCGTTCGAGGATGATCTCGCACTTGAGCCCCAGTTTGGTGGCCGCGGCCGCCGTCTGGCGGCAATGGTTCGACTGCACGGCGCCCTGGGTAATGACCGTATCGGCGCCGACCTCGAGTGCCTCGCCCATCAGGAACTCGAGCTTGCGCGTTTTGTTGCCGCCGGTCGCCAGGCCCGTGCAGTCGTCGCGCTTGACGAACAATTGCGGCCCGCCGAGCGCGCGGGTCAGGTTGGCGAGCGGCTCCAAGGGCGTCGGCGTGTGGGCGAGGCGAATCCTTGGGAAACGGGAAAGGTGCATGGCGCTGGTCTCCTGGAGCGGATTCACGTGGTCGGCGGATCGCTGTCAAGCGAAACCGAGCGACCAAGATCTGGTCCAGCGTTCGTCCGCCCGCCGCATGGCGGAAGGGGGCGGGCGGGCGCGGACAGAGACCTTCCAACATACCCGAGGCGCGGCGGCGCGCAATCACTCTGGGGTCATAGAGCGGATCGCGTTTGAATGGAACCGCGATGCGGCTCCAATCAAACGCGCCGACCCGCTCGACCTCTATAGTGGCGACCAGATTCACACGGTCGGTGGATCACCGCAGGTGATTCCTCCCGACCGTGATCTGGTCTAGGCGCCCCCAGTCAAGAAACGCTTCGGGCGCGGGCCGTTTTGCGGCATGGTTCGCGACCGCACCGCGCAAGGAGGGAGTCGATGAACGAGATCTACCCCGTGGAATTCGACGCGCCGGACATCGCGCCCTACAAGCAGGGCAATACGGGCGTCGACTACGTCACCACCTTCGACAGCGGCCAGCCCGGGCCGCACGCGTTGATCCAGGCCGTCACCCACGGCAACGAGACCTGCGGGGCGCATGCGCTCGACCATCTGTTCCGAAACGAGGTGCGGCCCAAGCGCGGCAAGCTCACCCTCGCCTTCGCCAACGTGTTCGCCTACCAGAAGTTCGATCCCGCGAGCCCCGAGGATTCGCGCTTCGTGGACGAGGACTACAACAGGGTGTGGGAGACCGAGATTCTCGACGGTCCCGATCGCTCGATCGAGGTTCGCCGGGCCAAGGAAATGCGACCCATCATCGACTCGGCCGATGTACTGCTCGACATCCACTCCATGGGAACCTTCTCGACGCCGCTGATACTGTGTCACGGGCTGGAGAAGGAGCGGCGCTTCGCCCGCGAGGTCGACTATCCCGAAGTCGTCGTCTGCGGCTCCGGTCACGTCAAGGGCCGGCGAATGATCGAGTACGCGCCGTTCAATGATCCCGGAACCTCCATGACCGCGCTGCTCGTCGAATGCGGACAGCACTGGGCCATGACGGCCGCGACCGTCGCCCTTGACACTTCGCTTCACTTCCTGCGGGCGGCCGACGTGATCGAAACGGACTTTTTCGACGCGCACGTCACCGTGAAACAACCGCCGCCGCAGCGGATGCTCGAGGTGACGGACGGCCGCAACGCCGAGACCGACGAATTCGAGTGGGTCCAGGAATTCGACGGCCTGGAGGAATTCGAAAACGCCGGAACCGTGGTCGCGCGCGACGGCGGCAACGACGTGACGACGCCCCACGACAAGTGCATCCTGATCATGCCGCGGCGCGTGCCGGTCAAGGGCGAGCGGGTCCTTCGCTTCGCCCGCGAAGTGACGTGAGCGGGGATCGCGCGCGAAAGACGCTCGCCATCTCGGCGTCCCACGGAAGCCCCCGGCGCAAGCGCCGTCCCATGGCAAAGGCGTAGGGCGCGGCCTCGCAAAGCACCGCGAATTGCCCGCCGTCAAGCGCGAGACCGGCGCGCAGCGCAAGCGCCTCGACCATCGCCTGGGTGGCGGCGTCAACCCCGGCTCCAAGCACCTCATCGGCGGGCGGCTCGTCAGGGGGCGTTGGTGCAAGGGGCGCGGTTTGCGCGTCGACGCTGGGCCGCCTTTCGTGCCAGCCCGCCGCGCGCTCGAAGGCGTGGCCGACGCGGAGCACCGTTTCCTCGTCGAACGGGCGGCCGATCACTTGCAGGGCCAGCGGAAGGCCGTCGGTGGAGAAACCGCAACACAGGCTTAGGGCGGGTCCGCCGGTGACGTTGAAGGGCGTGGTGATCGAAGGTTTCCGCCAGAACCCGATCGAGCGATGCGCGTCCAGCCTCGGCGCAGGACCGTAGTGGCCCGCCGTGACGAGGACGTCGAAGCTCTCGTACAGCCGCTCCATCTCGGCGAGCATGATCCGGCGCAGCCGCTGCGCCTGGACGTATTCGTACGCGTTGAACAGGCACGCGGGCAGGGCGCGGGCAAGGAAATCGGCGCCGTAGTCCCCGGGCCGCGACCGCAAGGTCTTCTGGTGGATGGCGAACAGCTCGGATTCGGCGATCGTGATCTTGACGTCGTAGTAGTCCTGAAGGGGGCGCATGCGCGCGTCCGCGAGCGAGGCGCCGAGCCCGGCCAGCACCCCGAGCGCCGCTTCCACCGCGCGGCCGGCCACTTCGCCCGCCGGCAGATCGTCTTCCCAGAAATGCCGGATCACGCCGATCCTGAGGCCCTTGACGCCCCGTCCGAGCGCCGCCGCGTAATTCGGCGGGACCCGCGCGCTGCTCGCCTGATCGCCCGCGTCATGCCCGGCGATCGATTGCAAAAGGATCGCGCAGTCTTCCGTGGTCCGTGCCATCGGCCCGCAGTGATCGAAGGTGAACGCGTTGGGGATCACGCCGCGCCGGCTGACCAGTCCGTAGGTGGGCTTGAGGCCCGCGATCCCGCAAAGCGCGGCGGGATTACGGACCGACCCGCCGGTGTCGGTGCCGATCGCCCCGAGCGCGAGCCCGCCCGCGACCGCCGCGGCCGAGCCGCTCGAAGACCCGCCCGTGAAGCGGGTGGGGTCCCAGGGGTTTCGGGCCGGCGGCCAGGGCAGATCGAACGACGGCCCCCCGTGGGCGAACTCGTGGCAGGCGTGCTTGCCGAGAAGGACCGCGCCGTCGCGCCCGAGCGCGGCCGCCACCGCCGAATCGCGCTTCGGGACGTGGTCGACCAGGATCCGCGAGTGGGCGGTCGTCGGCAGGCCCGCGGTCTCGAAGACGTCCTTGAGGCCGAGCGGAATGCCGTGAAGGGGCCCGCGGTGACGCCCGGCGACGATCTCGGCCTCGGCGGCGCGCGCACCCTCGAGAGCGCGCTCGGCCGCCACCGTGACGTAGGCCGCAAGCACCGGGTTCAGCCGCTCGATGCGCCCCAGCACGGCTTGGGTCAGCTCGAGCGGCGAAAGGCGTCGAGCGCCGATCAGGCGCGCGGCCTCGGCGATCGTGAGCGCGCTTAGCTCATCGCTCATGGGCGCCGGCGTCCTTCCGCGAACTCGAAGACGTAAGCCGGCTCGTCTTCGTAAGGGTGGTCCCGGAAGACCCTTTCGATCATGCCATCGACGTAAGGAAGGGCCTCGGCGAGCTGGTCGCGCTGGCGGGCGTCAAGGGGCATTTCCGCCCATGCGGCCAGGAGCTCCGCGTGTTGGCGGTGCGCGCCGGGCGCCGGCGTTTCCGGTCCGGGTCCGGGCGAGAGCGGGACCGTCGCATCAATGCGCGGACGACGTTCGCGCCACGGGCACGCCGTCTCGTACGCGTGGCCGATCTTGAGGACGCCCGCGTCGTCGAACGCGCGCCCGGCGACGGTGAGCGAGAGCGGAAGGCCCCGGTCGGTGAACCCGCAGCACACCGCCAGCGCCGGAACGGCGGCCGCCGAAAATGCGTGGTTGATGCCCCGCGAGGCAAAGGCGGATATCAGGCTCACGTCTTCGAACAACGGCGCCGGCGTCGGCACCGTCGCCGTCACCAGGGTGTCGAACCGGTCGAAGGCGCGCGCCACCTCGGCGATGAGTGCTTGGCGATGGCGCTGTGCCTGAACGTAATCGACGGCGCTGATCGCGGCGCCGGGAACCGTGCGGTAACGGAAGTTCTCGCCGAAGTCACCCGCCCGGGCGCGCAATCCGGCGCCGTGCACGGCGCCCATCTCGGCGCAGGTGATGACCCACAGGCAAGCGGCAAAGTCGTCGAGCGCGGACAACGTCACGTCCTCGATCTCGGCGCCGAGCCCCGCGAGCACCGCGAGCGCGTCGTCGAGCGCCCGCACGATCGCCGGATCGGCCTTGCGGTCGCGTTGATGGAAGTGGCGGACGACGCCGATCCGCGTGCCCCGGATGTCGCCGTCGAGGGCGGCACGGAAATCGGGCACGGCCGCGTCCGCCGACTGGGGATCGTCCGGATCGAAGCCGGCGAGCGCGCCGAGCACGATGGCGCAGTCCTCGACGGTCCAGGCGAGCGGTCCGCAGGTGTCGGTCGATTGTGAGAACGGTAGCACGCCGGCCCGGCTCACCAGGCCGGGGGTCGGCTTCATGCCGGCGACGCCGCAAAAGGCCGCCGGCTGGCGGATCGAGCCGGCGGTGTCGCTGCCCAGCGCCGCCGGAACGAGCCCGGCCGCGACCGCGGCGCCCGAGCCGCTCGACGAGCCGCCCGAAAAGCGGCGCGCGTCCCACGGGTTCCGGGCCGGCGGCCAGGGCAAGTCGAAGGACGGTCCGCCGTAAGCGAACTCGTGGGTGGTCAGCTTGCCCAGCAGGACCGCGCCCGCTTTGCCAAGGCGGCTGACGGCACTCGCGTCCCGCTCGGGCACGCGAAACTGGCCCAGGCGCGATCCGCCGGTCGTCGCGATCCCGCCGGTGTCGTAGATGTCCTTGGCGGCATAGGGCACGCCGTGCAAGGGCCCCCGATATTGCCCGCGCGCAATCTCGTCTTCGGCGGCGCGTGCCTGGGCCAGCGCCCGCTCGCCGGTGACGCGAACGAAGGAGTCCAGCACGGGATCGAGGGCCGCGATCCGCGCGAGGAGGTGCTCGGTCCAGGCCACGGGAGAAAGCGCGCCGGCGCGGATCAGCGACGACCCTCGCGCGATGGTTAGGTGGTGAAGCTCCTCGCTCATGTCCCGGGGACGTCTCGTTCCTGCCTCAAGCCGACGGTTCGCGCCCGGCCCGCGATTTCTCCAAAGCGTCCAGGGTCCGCGGCCAGTCCTTCTTCAAAAGCCGCGACAGCGCGCGGTCGGCGAGCACCTTGCCCCCGGTCTGGCAGCCGGCGCAGTAGTTGGTCTCGTTGCTCGCGTAAACGATTCTTTGAATTGGCGCCGCGCAGTCGGGACACGGCTTGCCGTAACGGCCGTGCGCGGCCATGCCGTCGCGGAACGCCGTCACACGCTCGGGAAAGCCGTCGCCGGCGTCGGCAAGCAGGCGCCGGGTCCAGTCCGCGAGCGTCCCTCGGGTCGCTTCGAACAGGCGCGCGGCCTCGTCATCGGCGAGCCTTTGGGTCCAGGCGACCGGCGAAAGCCGCGCGCGGTGCAAAATCTCGTCCGAGTACGCGTTCCCGATTCCGCTGAACAACCGGGGGTCGGTGAGTGCCCGTTTCAGCGTGTGGTTCTCGCGCGTGAGCGCCGCGTGGAAGGCCGCCAGCTCCGCCTCAAAAACCTCGATTCCGCCGGGATCGAGGGCGGCGAGCGCGTCCGCGCCGGCGACCACGTGCAAAGACGCCCGCCTGTGCGAGCCCGCTTCGGTGACGACCAGGCAACCATCGCGGAAATCGAACGCCGCCAGTCCGCGCTTTTTGGGGATGGCCGCGCCGGGCGCGTGCCAATGCAGGCGTCCCGCGATCATCAGGTGGAGAACCAGGTGGACGTCGCCCTGAAGGCCGAGGACGATGCGCTTTCCCATACGCGACAAGGTCTCGACCCGGCGCCCGGCGGTGGCCGAAAGCGGCGGCTCGACGGTCCTGAGGAAGAACGGGCTCGCGAGACGGACCGCTTCCAAGTCCGTGCCGCGGACGCGTTTGTCCAGGCACGCGATGTAGACCTCGATGTCGGGAAGCTCCGGCATGGCGCATGCGATTCCGGGTGCTAGCGCTGCAGCCTCGGGTTCAGCACGTCGCGGAGCTGGTCGCCGATCAGATTGATGCTGAGAATCGTGATCAGCAGCGCGATGCCGGGAAAGACGCTGATCCAGTATTTGCCGCTCAGCATGTAGTTGAAACCGTTGGCGATGAGCAGGCCGAGGGACGGCTCCGTGGTCGGCAGCCCGAGCCCCAGGAACGAAAGGGTCGCCTCCAACGCGATCGCGCTCGCGATCTGGACGGTCCCGACGACGATCAACGGCGGCAGGCAGTTGGGCAAGAGGTGGCGGAAGACGACGCTGACGTGGCCAAGCGCCAGGCAATGGGCGGCCTCCATGTACTCGCGGTTGCGCTCGACCAGCGCGCTCGCCCGGACCGTACGCGTGTAGTAGGCCCATTGGACCACCACCAGCGAGATGATGATCTTGTCGACCCCCTTGCCGAGCACGGCGAGCAGGATCATGGCGATGAGGATGGAGGGGAACCCCAGCTTGAAGTCGACCAGGCGCATGATCACCGTGTCGGCGAGCCCGCCGAAATAGGCCGCGACGAGGCCCAGCACCCCGCCGATGGAAAGCGCGATCGCGCCGGCCATGATGCCGACGAACAGGCTGGTCCGGAGACCGTAGAAGATGGCGCTCAGCATGCCGCGGCCGGCGCCGTCGGTGCCGAGCCAGTAGGTGATCCCGTCGACCCCCTCGGACCCCGGCGGAAGCCGGTTGTCGATGATGTCCACCTTCGAGAGGTCATAGGGATCGGTCGGCGAGATCCAGGGCGCGAACATCGCGCACAACAGGACCGCGACGAAAACGAAGAACGCGACGACGGCGATCCTGCTTTCCGTGAAGTCGGCGAGGAAGCGTCGAAACGGCGTCTGCGCCTCGGCGCGCCGTTCGCCGGCGTCGAATGCGCTCGCGGCCACCGCGGTGCTGGGAAGCGGCGTCATTTTCCCATTCCCTGGATGCGCACCCGGGGATCGAGCACCGAGTACAGGATGTCGACCAGCAAATTGATGGTGATGAACAGCAAAACGATGAACATGACGTAGGCGACCACCACCGGCCGGTCGAGGATGTTGATGGAATCTATGAGAAGCTTGCCCATGCCGGGCCAGGCGAAGATGGTCTCGGTCACGACGCCGTAGGCGAGAAGGCCGCCGAACTCGAGCCCGAGCACGGTGACCACGGGAATCAGGATGTTCTTGAAGAGATGCACGAAGACCACCCGTCGGGCGGCCAGGCCCTTGGCGTGCGCGAACTTGATGAAATCGACCAGCACCACCTCGCGCACCCCGGCCCGGGTCAGCCGCATGATCAGGGCGGTGTGGTAGAGCGAGAGCGTGACTGCGGGCAGCACGAGGTGCGAAAGGCCGTTGAGGGTGAGCAAACTTACGCGGACCCCGAGCACCTCCACCGTCTCGCCACGGCCCGTGCTCGGCAGAAGGTCCAATTCCACCGAGAATATGATGATCAGCATCAGGCCGACCCAGAACCCCGGCAGGCTGAAGCCGACGATGGAGCCGCCCATGATCAGCTTTCCGCTCGGGCTCTCGGGCTTCAAGCCCGCCCACATGCCTGCGGGGATGCCGATGACCAGCGTGATCAGCATGGCGAAGATCGCCAGTTCGAGCGACGCGGGCAGTCGCTCGACGATCAGCTCGGTCGCCGGGATCTTGTTCAGGAACGAATCGCCGAAGTCCCCTTGAACGGCGTTCTTGAGGAACACGAAGTATTGCTCGTGAATCGGCCGGTCCAGGCCAAAGTTCTCCATCGCCTTGCGATAGCACTCCTGGTCGCATTCGGGGTCGATCAGGATGTCGACCGGATTGCCGATGACGTTGATGGAGAGGAAGACCACCAACGTGAGCGCGAAGACGACGACCGCGCTTTGCATGAGCCGACGGATGATGAAGACCGTCACCTCGCGCCCTCCGTCGGTGAACTGGCGAGCGCGCCGGCCCCGGACCGCCCCTTCGGGTCCGCTCGATCGCGGCGGCCATCCATCGCAATCGATTTCAAGGGCTTGCTCCCGCGCGTCCGAGGACCGTCGGACCGGACTCTATGGAATGGCGGTTTCGACCGCAACCGCATCCCCCCCGCGACGCGCCCGCAACGCTTGCCGACGATCGCTCCGGTGGCCTAACGTGCGAATCTGGCGCCGGCCGCAAAAGACGGGTTCGGGCCGCGCCTCAAGCGAACGAAACGGGGGACTTCCGAGATGGCGAGAAACGACGCCCAGCCGCGAATCGCGCTCCTTGGCTTCAATCTCGAAAGCAACCGGTTCTCGCCGGTGGTGGCGCGCAAGGACTTCGAGGAGGATTTATACTTGGTCGGCGAGGCCATCCTCGCCGACGCGGCGACGGACGCGCCGCGCGGTCTCGCAACGCTGACTGGTTTTATCCAGACCATGGACCAGACGGGTCCCTGGACCCCGGTGCCCATCGTGCTGGTGTCGGGCGGGGCGGCCGGCTGCGTCGACCATGCCTTCTACCTCGAGGTCAGGGATGAGGTCCGGCGGCTTCTCGAAGCAGAGCTTCCCGTCGACGGGGTCTATTTTTCCGAGCACGGCGCCGCCGTCTCGACCGAGATCACCGACCCCGACGGTGATCTGTTCGCCATGGTGCGCGGGCTCGTCGGACCGGACGTTCCGATCGTCTCGACCCTGGATCTGCACGCCAACATCTCGGACACGATGGTGGATTCGACCGATCTGCTGATCTCGTACCTGACCAACCCGCACGTGGACCAGCACGAACGCGGAGTCGAGGCCGGCCACGCCATGCGCGAGCTTCTCGCCGGCGTCAAGACCGAAAAGGCGTTCATCCGCCTGCCCCTGGTGGCGCCGAACGTGACCCAGCTCACGGCGAGCGGGCCCTACGGCGACGCCATCGATCTGGGCCAGACCAAACTCGACGACACGATCATGAACGTCTCGATCGTTAGCGGCTTCATGCAGGGCGACACGCCCGAGAACGGCATGGCCTTCATCGTGACCGCGCGCGGCGACAGGGACGCGGCGAGGCGGGTTTGCCGCGACCTCGCCGAGCGGACCTGGAACGACCGCCACCGCTTCGTCCCCAAACTCACTTCGCTCGATGAGTGCGTGGCGATGGCGCTCGACGTCGGATCCGACCCGTCGAAGGAATCGGTCCTCATCGCCGACGTGGCCGACAATCCGGGAAGCGGCGCGCGCGGCAACACCACCTGGCTTCTGAAGGCGATGCATGACGCGGGCGCACGCGACGTGATCCTTGGTCCCTTCTTCGACCCGCCGCTTTCGGCCGAGGCCCGGGAGCGCGGCCCGGGCACGACCTTCCGGGCGCGCTTCAATCGCGCCGAAGAGAGCGAGTTCTCCGAGCCGTGGGAGGCCGACGCCGAAGTGGTCTCGCTTTGGGACGGAACCTTTGTCGGCCGCGCGGGCGCGACCGCCGCGGGCCGGACGGTCGATCTCGGGCCGACCGCCGTCCTTCGGGTCGGCACCGTTACCGTGGTCGTCACAAGCCTGCGCAAACAGGCCCTCGATACCGGGCACTTCGAGAACTTCGGCGTGAGCGTCGTCGACGCGCGCACGGTGATCGTGAAATCGCGCGGCCATTTCCGGGCCGGATTCGCGCACATCTTCCCGCCCGCGCGCATATTCGAGGCGGACCTGCCCGGCCTTTCGACGCCGAACATGAAGAACTATCCGTTCGAGCGGCTGCCGCGGCCCGTATTTCCGCTCGATCCCGATGCCACTTGGGAGCCGCCGGCCCTTTAAGCGGCGCCCCGGTTTTGACGCCGCCGTGCGCGGCGATTAGGTTGGGCGCCAAGGCTGCTTTTGAGGGAGATCGCCAGAGATGGATCCGGTTCTCTTCGAGATACTCAGCAACAAGGTGACCGCGATCGCGGACGAGATGCGGATCACCCTGCAGCGCACCTCGCGCTCGGTCTTCGTCAACGAGGCCTCGGACTTCGCGGTCGGCCTGATCGATCTCGAAGGCGAGGTCTTCGCCTGGCCGCCGGGCTCGAAAACCACCTCGATCAACGTTCCCGCCGCCTACACCATCC
>JAKZXM010000330.1:0-3432 GCA_047514975.1 Rhodospirillales bacterium | reverse complement strand
CGGATCGGCAGCGTCACGGTGCGCGAGCTGTGCGCGCTCGAGAGCTTCGCCAACGTCCATCACCTGGTCTCGGAGGTGCGCGGCCGGATGGCGCCCGGCGCCGGCGCGGTTGATTTGTTGCGCGCAGCGTTCCCGGGCGGCTCGGTCACGGGCGCGCCCAAGATTCGCGCGATCGAGATCATCAACGAGCTCGAGCCGTCGCGACGCGGACCCTATTGCGGCGCCATCGCCTGGCTCGGCTTCGACGGCGCCATGGAAGCGAGCATCGTGATCCGCACCGTGGTGATCAAGGGCGAGCACGTCGTCGCCCAGGCCGGCGGCGGCATCGTCGCCGATTCCAAGCCGGCCGACGAATACGCGGAATCCATGTACAAGGCGGGCGCGCTGCTGCAAAGCCTCGATCCCGGATTCGACGGTTTCTAAGGCGGCGCCATGAACGTCTATCTGAACGACCGCATCATCCGCGCCGAGGCTGCGCGGATCGACCCCACCGACCGCGGCCTCATGCTGGGCGACGGGTTGTTCGAGACCATCGCCGTCTTCGGCGGTGAGCCGCGGCGCTTGGGCCGGCACTTCGCGCGCCTTCGCGACGGCGCCCGCGTGATCGGCATCCCCGTGCCCACCGATGATGAGGGGCTCGCGCGGGCCCTCGTCGAGACCCGGGACGCCAACGGGCTCGAGGACGGTCTCTTGCGCCTGACCTTGACCCGTGGTCCGGCGCCGCGCGGCCTGCTGCCCGCGACGGATGCGCGACCGACGCTGCTGATCACCGCGAGCCCCCGCGACGCCGCTTCGTCCTTGCCTGCGCGCGCCGTCATATCGAGCGCGACCCGGCGCAACGAGCACTCGCCGCTCTCGCGCCTGAAGACGCTCAACTATCTCGACAACGTCCTCGCGCGGCGCGAGGCGGCGGCGCGGGGCGCCGACGAGGCCATCCTCGTCAACACCACAGGCCGGCTTGCGGAGACCACGGTTGCCAACCTGTTCGTCGTGATCGCGGGCGAGACCCTGACCCCGCCCGTCGATGACGGAGCACTTCCCGGCGTCGTCCGCGCCGAGCTGCTGGAATCCGGTCTTGCGGCGGAGCGCTCGCTCACCGCCGACGCGTTTGCGCGCGCCTCGGAGGCGTTCGCCACCAATTCAGGCGGGATCCGCCCGATCGTCGCCGTCGACGGCCGCGCCATCGGTGACGGGCGTCCGGGCCCCGTCCAAGCGTCCCTTCAGGCGATGCTTTGAACGCCCGCCGGCCGGTAGGGCGGATCGCGGTTGGTTGAGTCCGCGATGCGGTCGCATTCAGGCGCGCCGATCCGCTCTGTCCAAGCATGATCTGGTCTCGGGGCTTCCGGTCGGCCGCCCCGATCACGTAATACCATCGGTCATTGAGAATGACCGATGGCTGGTTCCCTCAAGCGCCGGGCGGGGCATCGGGCCGCTTGGCTTTCGCGCCGTTCGGCGCGGCGCGCGGTCGCGCTTGCCAAGGGCCTTTATGAGTCACTCACAAAGGCCCTTGGTATAAGATCGCCGGCGGAAGAGAGACGCACCCCGGTGGGGCGCCCGGACTTCAAATCCGGTGAGGGGCGCGGACAGCGTCCCTGGTGGGTTCGACTCCCACCTCTTCCGCCACCGCGCGCCCGCTCGTTCTTAATTCTTACTGCGCCGCCCGGCGCCTCGCCGTCTCGCGCTCGATGATGCCGAGCTCGTCGAGGACGCCGCGGACCCGGTCCTCCACGTCCTTGTTCGCCGGCTGCACCGGATCGCGGGGCACGCCGGCCGGAAGCCCGAGCATGTTCAGCGCCGCCTTGTAGGGCGCCGGGTCGGTGGCCGGACCGGGCATGCCCGATTGAACGCCGGGCACGTTGGCGAGCATGACGTTGAAGATCTTGTGGACCCGGTACTGGAGCTCGAGCCGTTCCGGAATCGAGAGCGTCTCGACGTTGAGGATGCGCTGGATGTCCTCGCCGAGCAGGTCGGGGCCGGTGGAGATGAAACCCGCCGAGCCCAGCATGCGCCCGGCCAGCATGTTGGTGCCGTTGCCGACGAAGATGGCCAGGCGATCGCGGAACCGGTGCAAGGATTCGGTTACGAACGCGAGGTTCGGGTTCGACTGCTTGATGGCGACGATGGGCGAGACGTCGAGCAGGGATTCGAGCACGTCGTGGGTGACGGTGAAGCCGCTCCGCTGGATCGTGTTGAACAGCATGATGGGAAGCTCGACGGCCTTGGCCACCGCCTCGAACCGCGCGATCAGCTCACGGTCGGTGGCGTTCATGACCACGAACGGCTGGGTCACGGCGACGCCGGTGGCGCCCCCTTCGGCGACCGCGCGGGCGCGCCGGACGGTCTCGGCCATGGTCACGGCGCCGCAGCCGACGAACACCGGAGCCTGGCCCTTGGTCGCCTTCATGGCGGCGGCGGCGAGTCGGCTCAGCTCGCCTTCGTTCAGCGCCCACTGCTCGCCGTTGTCGCCGGCCACCAGGAAGCCGGTGGCGCCCCAGCTCAAGTGCCACTGGATGATCTCGTCGAAGGCGTCGAACATGATTTCGCCCTGGTCCGAGAACGGAGTCACCACGGCCGGAACGAGGCCCTGGATCATGTAATCGGGCATGTCGGGTTTCCTCTCGTTTCGCGCGCAAGCCCCGCGCCGACGACCCTTGCCGGAGCCCAAACGCGCGCGCGGCTCGGCACCGTAAAGCGATGGCGCGACGGTATTCCCACGACCCCACCGGTGTCAAACCTTGGGGCAATACAGGATGCGACGCGTTCGCGAAGCAAACCCGTCAGATCGATATCCGCCCTACCGCCCGCGCCAGGCGGGGAACATGTTGGGGGGCCGAGAATCGCGAAACACGCGGACGTCCGCCGAAGGCTTACCGAACAGATATCCTTGGACGTATTGGACGCCGCAGTCGCGGATAAACTCGAGCCCGGCGCGGTCGTCCACCATCTCGGCGATGGTCTCGACGCCCAAGTCGCGGCACAGCCCCACCAGCGCCTTCAGGAACGCCCGGCCCTTCTGGGCCTTCTGGGCGTTGCGCACCGCCGAGCCGTCGAGCTTGACGACGTCGACCACCATGGTGCTCAGGTACTGGAAGTTGGCCGCGCCGGCGCCGAAGTCGTCCAAACACACCGTGTAGCCCTCGGTCCGGAGCGACTGGATGAAGTTGTCGGCGGCATCCAGATCGGTCATGCGCGCCGATTCCGTGATCTCGAACAAAAGCCGTCCGCGCAGCCACAGGTTTTCCGCGAGCAGCTTGTGGATCCCGCTCGTGTAGGGGGCCGAGCCCACGGAATGGCCCGAGACGTTGACCGCGAGCGAGGTCGTCGCGTTGCGCGGCGTCTTGCCCAGCCATTCGACCACCTTTTGCGCCATCGCCAGGTCGAACTCCTGGATCAGTCCCGTTTCCTCGGCGAACATGATGGTCTCGTAGGTGA
>JAKZXM010000329.1:0-3451 GCA_047514975.1 Rhodospirillales bacterium | reverse complement strand
GAACGACCCCGAGTTCGCGCCCCTGTTCGGCCCCGGCTCCCGCGCCGAGGTTCCGCTGGTCGCTACCGTGGGCGAACACCTGGTCTCGGCGCGCCTCGACAGGCTTTTGGTCGAGCCCGAGACAGTCACGGTGGCCGACTTCAAGACAGACCGCGCGCCGCCCGCGGACGCGGACGCGGTACCGGTGGCCTACCTCCGCCAGATGGCCGTCTATCGCGAGGCCCTGCGCCAGATATTCCCCGAAAAGCGGGTGCGCTGCGCGCTTCTGTGGACCGACGCGCCGCGCTTGATGGCGTTGCCGGAGCCCTTGCTCGACGCACAGCTTCCTTGACGGCGACGGGGCGCCTTCCTAGATTCCTGGAACGGCGCGACGAAGACGCCAGCAGCGGCCGGGCGGAGCGGTGCGAAACCGATACGGGATGAAATTCATGCAAAAGCAGGTTACTGACGACTCGTTCGAATCCGACGTGATCAAGGCGGACATGCCCGTACTGGTCGACTTTTGGGCGGAGTGGTGCGGGCCGTGCAAGCAGATCGCGCCGGCGCTCGAGGAGCTGGCAACCGAGTTGAGCGACAAGGTCACGGTCGCCAAGATCAACATCGACGAAAACCCCGCGACCCCGACCAAATACGGGGTGCGCGGCATTCCGACTCTCATGCTCTTCAAGGACGGCCAGGTGGCGGCGACCAAGATCGGCGCGTTGCCGAAGGGAAAGCTGCTCGAGTGGGTGGAATCGGTCATCTGACGCGCCGATTCGCGCGTTGACGTCGAAGGCCCGCCGCGACGGCGGGCCCTTTTTTTTGCGTTCGCGGGCCGTGGTTCAGCCGTTCTCGGCGAGAACCTCTCCCGCCAGATAAAGCGAGCCCGTGATCAGGACGCGCGCGGGCTCGGCCGCTTGGCCGACAATGGAGCGAAGCGCCGCGGCGACGCCCGCGCACGCTTGGGCTTCGAGGCCCAGGCGCCGCCCCGTCTCGGCCAGCTCGGCGGGATCGCGGCACCCATCATGGTTCGGGATCGCGACCGTCAGCAACCGCCCCGAATGAGGCGCAAGTGCGCTTAAGAATCCTTCCGCGTCCTTGGTCTCCATCATGCCGACGATCAGGTGCAGCGGCTTCTCGCGCCATGCCCGCGCCTGGAGGGCGAGCGCGGCGCCCGCGGCCGCGTTGTGACCGCCGTCGAGCCAGAGCTCCCAATCCCGGGGCACGATGCGCACCAGGGGCCCCGCGGTCAGCTTCTGGAGCCGGCCCGGCCAGACGGCCCGGACCAGGCCGTCGCCGATCGCCCGGTCGGGAACCGTGATGCCCGGAAGGACCTCCGCACACGCGATCGCAAGGCCGGCATTCGCAACCTGGTGCGGCCCCGCCAGCGCCGGGGCGGGCAGCGCGAGACGCTTGCCGCGCGAACGATAGATCATGCCGTCGGGCGTCGCCCGCACCCGCCAGTCCGCGCGCGCGCGGAACAGGGGCGCGCCGAGGGCGCGCGCGCGTGCCCCGATCACACGCGACGCCGCCGCCGCCTGCGCGGCTGCGGCGCAAGGGACGCCGCGCTTGAGGATGCCCGCCTTTTCGCCGGCGATCGCGCGCAACGACTCGCCGAGATAGGCCTGGTGGTCGATCGAGATGGGAGTCAACGCCGTCAGCGCCGGCCGGGCGATCACGTTGGTCGCGTCCAAGCGGCCGCCGAGCCCGGTCTCGAGCAAGGTGACGTCGGCTGGCGCGCGCGCGAACGCGAGCATGGCGGCGGCGGTGGTGATCTCGAAGAACGTGATTGGGTCCTCGCCGTTGACCGATTCGCATTCCTCGAGAAGGGCGATCAGCGCGTCGTCGCCCATGGGACCGCTGGCGACCGAGATGCGCTCGTTGAAGCGAACGAGGTGCGGCGAGACGTAAACGTGGCAGACGAGCCCCGCCGCTTCGAACATGGCCCTCAGAAACGCGAGCACCGATCCCTTGCCGTTGGTTCCGGCGACGTGGATCACGGGGGGCAGCGCGTCTTGCGGATCGCCGAGGCGGCCGAGCAGCGTCCGCACGCGGCCGAGCGACAGATCGATAACCTTGGGGTGCAGACGGTGGAGGCGTTCGAGAACGGCGTCCGGCCCGCGCTTCACCACATGCCCGCCTCGCGCAGCCCGCCTCGCGCTCAGGGCGCCGCCGCGCCGCCTCCGGCCGGCGTGGGCGCGTCCGGCGTATCGTGCTGGTCGCCTGCCCCGGCCCTCGTGGACTCCTCGGCCGCCGGCCGCGACTCCCCTGGTTGGGGCGGCGCGCCCTCGCCGCCCGCTTCGGTCCGCCGGTCACGCAACAGCCCGATGACGCGAACCAGGGTATCGCGGAGATCGCTTCGGTGGACCACCATGTCGATCATGCCGTGGTCGAGCAGGTACTCGGCCTTCTGGAAGCCATCGGGCAGCGTCTCGCGGATGGTTTGCTCGATGACGCGGCTGCCGGCGAAGCCGATGATCGCGCCCGGCTCCGCGACGGCTACGTCGCCGAGCATGGCGAACGAGGCCGAGACGCCGCCCGTGGTCGGATCGGCAAGCACGGCGATGTAGGGGAGCCCCGCTTCCTTGAGCTCCTCGATGGCGACCGTGGTGCGCGCCATCTGCATGAGCGAGAGAATGCCCTCCTGCATGCGTGCGCCACCCGAGGACGAAACCACGATCAGCGGCGCCCGCTCGGCAATCGCCAACCGGCAGGCGGCGACCAGGCCCTCGCCGACCGCGATCCCCATGGAACCGGCCATGAAGTCGAAGTCGAGGACCGCGGCGACCACGCCATGTCCGCCCATGGTCCCGTGGGCGACGATGAGCGCGTCCTGCCCGCCGGTCTTGGCGCGGGCTTCGCGCAAACGGTCGACGTATTTCTTGCGGTCGCGGAACTTGAGCGGGTCGGCGACGGTGTCGGGCAGCGCCAGCGCCGTGTAGGCGCCCTCGTCGAAAAGCATCTTCAGCCGGACGGCGGCCGCGATCCGCATGTGGTGGCCGCAATGCTGGCAGACCCACAGGTCCCGTTCGAGGTCGCGGTGAAAGTTCATCTCGGCGCAACTCGGGCACTTGTGCCAAAGGTTCTCGGGCACCTCGTGCTGGCCCACCAGGCGGCGGAGCTTGGGGCGGACGAAATTGGTGAGCCAGTTCATCGCGAAGCGCTCCGTTTCCGCGCCGCCGCCCCGACCGGCGGCCGGGCGGCCGCGCGGACGGCCGCCGCGAGCTCGCCCACGAAACCCAGGACCGCGGGAACCAGATCGTCGCGGGGACGGCCTTGGGCGTCCAGGTGATCCGCGATCCGCTCGACGATCGCCGAGCCGACCACGGCGGCGTCGGCGACACCGGCCACGGCCGCGGCCTGCGCAGCCGTCCTGATTCCGAACCCGACGGCGACCGGAAGCCGGGTATGCTTTCGCACGCGCGCCACCGCCCCGGCGAGCACGTCCGCCCGCGCCCCCTTGGTGCCGGTG
>JAKZXM010000328.1:0-12008 GCA_047514975.1 Rhodospirillales bacterium | reverse complement strand
CGAATCAGAATTCGGAAGCCTTGTGAATCCCTAAAATGCAAAGTCGCCCGGACTTTTGCCCCTGTTACGATTTTTTCTTATAACATATTGAAAAATATATAGAAATTGGCTGGGGGACCTGGATTCGAACCAGGATTGCTCGGTCCAGAGCCGAGTGTTCTACCGTTGAACTATCCCCCAACAGCGTGGTGCGGCCCCGCCATCGCCGGGCGCGCAGTCCTAGCACGAATCGGCCGGCCCCGCACGGGCGTCGCGGCGCGGGGCTTCGTTCCGGGGCGCATTTGCGGTATTGATGGCCTCGGGAGGATTCGAAGAATGGGGGGAGAAGCGGCTGGCCGCGACCCCGGGCGAATGGAGAGCGGGGCCCGGGCGCGCCCCGCACGGAAGCGCCGGGCGCCGAGAAGTGCGCGCCACAAACGCCCGGTTTACGGGGCCGTCGACCTCGGCACCCACAACTGCCGGATGCTGATGGCGATGCCGGCAGAAAGCGGCTTGAGGGTCGTCGGCTCGTTCTCGCGCATCGTGCGGTTGGGCGAGGGGCTGGCCGCCACCGGGCGGCTCGCCGAAGAAGCCGTCGCGCGGGCCGTCGACGCCCTTGGCGTTTGCGCCCGAAAGATGCGGAACACCGGGGTCCGGCGGGTCCAAGGCGTCGCCACCGAAGCCTGCCGCCGGGCCGAGAACTGCGAGGATTTCCTCGAAAGCGTGCATCGGCGCACCGGCCTGAGGCTCGAGGCCATCTCGGATCGCGAGGAGGCCGAGCTGACCCTGGCCGGATGTGGGACGCTCCTGGACGCGAGCAGCCGACGCGCCATCGTCTTCGACATCGGCGGCGGCAGCACGGAGATCCTGTGGGTCGCGCAAGAGAAAGAAAAACGGCCCAGGATCATCGATTCGATCTCGATCCCGGTCGGCGTCGTGACGCTCGCCGAAAACTGTGCCGGCGACGCCCGCGCCACGGCGCACTACGGCCGCGACATCGCCGGCGTGGAATCCGACTTGGGCGCGTTTTGCGCCCGCCACCGCATCGCCGACGCGGTCGCGAATGAACACGTCGGCATGCTCGGCACGTCGGGCACCGTGACCACCCTCGGCGCATTCCACCTCGGCCTCGCGCGCTACGACCGCTTGCGGGTCAACGGCATCGACGTCGGCTTCGATCGAATCCGCGCACTCACCGACGAGCTTGCCGCCATGGGCATCGCCGCCCGCGCCGCGCACCCTTGCATCGGCCGCGAGCGCGCCAACCTGGTGGTGGCGGGGTGCGCGATTTTGGAAGCGATCTGCCGCCGCTGGCCGGTCGGCCGCCTTCGCGTGGCCGATCGCGGGATCCGCGAGGGGTTGTTGCTGCGGATGATGGATCACGACGGCTATGCGTCCTCGCCGCGTGCCTGGGGCGGAGATGTGCTGGCGCCGCCGTCCGGCTGGCGGCGGTGAAGCGGCCGCGGCGAGGGGCAAGAAAAGGCCGGCCCCGCGCACGAGCCCGCTCGAAGACCAAGGACGCGCGGACAGGTCGGGGGCTGACGTCGTCGTCGACGCGCTGGCTCGCGCGCCAGCGTCGCGATCGCTTCGCGGCCGAGGCGCGGGCGCAGGGGCTTCGCTCGCGTGCCGCCTTCAAGCTGATGGAGCTCGACGACCGCTATGGGCTGTTGGCCCGACGCGCCCGCATCGTCGATCTCGGCGCGGCGCCCGGTGGTTGGACCCAGGTCGCGGTCGAGCGAACCGGCGCGGGCGTGCGCGAAGGCCGCGTGGTCGCCCTCGACATTGGCGAGATGGAGCCCGTTCCGGGGGCCGCAATCCTGATCGGCGACGTTCGCGCAGACGATGCAGCCGGCCGCGTGCTCGAGGCGCTCGGCGGGCCGGCGGACGCGGTCTTGAGCGATATGGCGGCGCCCGCGACCGGGCACGCGCCGACGGATGGCTTGCGCGCCGTCGCGCTCGGCGAAGCGGCGCTCGCGTTCGCAGCCCAAGTGCTCGTCCCCGGCGGGACTCTCGCCCTCAAGCTGCTCATGGGCCCCTCGTACGAGGACCTGGTGGCCCAGGTCAAACGGGGCTTCGGAACCGTCAAGCTGGCGCGGCCCAAGGCCAGCCGCAAGGAATCGAAGGAGGTCTACGTGATCGCCCTGGGTTTTCGCGGCCCGGACGATTCGCGCGCATAACGCCCCTGACGCTGGCGCCGGAACGCCGATCCGGCTACGATTCCGGAGAACGGCCGGGGGGGGCAAGCGCCCGCGCCTGACCGACGGGAACGGGAGGAAGTTTTCATGGCCACTTACATCGTGCTGGTTAACTACACCGACCAAGGGATTCGAACCATCAAGGACTCGCCCAAGCGGCTGGCGGGGGTCAAGAAGCTGGCGACGCGGCTGAAGGGCAAGCTGAAATCTTTCTACCTGACGCTCGGGACTCATGACATCGTCGCCATCTTCGAGCTTCCGAACGACGAGGCGGCGGCCAAGCTGTCGCTCTCGATCGGCGCCCAGGGCAACGTGCGGACGACGACGCTCAAGGCCTTCAGCGAAGCCGAATACCGCAGGATCGTCGCCGCCGTCGTCTGAGCGCGAGGTCCCGCGGGCACGACCAGCCCCGGCGCCCGGTCAGGGTGCGCGGATCTCGGCGGGGACGAGAGACATGCAGCGGCACTTTCCCGAGACGGTGGCGACCGTCGTGTGGCTCCTGTCGGGGCTGTTCCTCTACATCTCCAGCGGTGTCGTCACCGTGCTGTCGCTAAGCGCGTTCCTGTTCATCGTGATCGGGATGTTCGCCGCAGCCATCGTCATCGGGACGCCATTCGCCTACGCCGAATCCCTGATCGTCCGCTCAACCCGCCGGTATCTCGACACCCGATGGGCCCGCCTCGCCATCATCGCCGCGGGTGTGGTCCTGCTGGTGGCCGAGGTGCTCGGCACGTTTCTCGTCGCCACCTGGACCTTCGTCCAGGTCAACTTCGTCCTTTGAGCGTGCCGGTGAGCGTGTGGGCCGCCGTCTAGCCCGGAAATTTCATGAAGGGGAAGGCTGGGACCCTTCCTACACCTTCGCCGCCACCGCGTCGGCCGGCTCCGGGTCGCGCAGCACGTAGCCGCGGCCCCAGACGGTTTCGATGTAATGGTCGCCGCCGGTGGCGGTGGTGAGCTTCTTGCGGAGCTTGCAGATGAAGACGTCGATGATCTTCAGCTCGGGCTCGTCCATGCCGCCGTAAAGGTGGTTGAGGAACATCTCCTTGGTGAGCGTGGTCCCCTTGCGCAGGGAAAGAAGTTCGAGAATGCCGTACTCCTTTCCGGTGAGGTGGACCGACTTGCCCGCGACCTCGACGGTGCGGGCATCCAAGTTGACCGCGATCTTGCCGGTCCTGATCAAGGACTGGGAATGACCCTTCGAGCGCCGGACGATGGCCTGGATCCGCGCGATCAGCTCGTCCTTCTCGAAGGGCTTGGTCAGATAGTCGTCGGCGCCGGTCCCGAGCCCCTTGACCTTGCGCTCCGATTCGGCGAGGCCCGAGAGGATCAGCACGGGCGTTTCGACACGCGCGTCGCGCATGCGCCTGAGCACCTCCATCCCGTCGATGTCGGGCAGCTTGAGATCGAGGATGATGATGTCGTAATCGTACAGCTTGGCGATCTCGAGGCCGTCTTCTCCGAGATCCGTCGAATCGACGACCATGGCCGCCGATTTGAGCATCATTTCGATGCTTTTCGCCGTGGCCGGCTCGTCCTCGACCAGTAATACGCGCATGTCGCCCCCGCGAGACCGTTAATCAATATTAACAATAAGGAGTCGGCGGCCTGGTTGCAACATCGGCGTCACCGGGCAGGCGCGCGTGCTTCCACTCGCCCAATATTTTTACCGAACCTTAAAGCGTTGGGGTTACGCTTACGCACGACCGGGGCGGATTGGAAGGCAAGGGCTTGAGCGTCGCCGACAACATCGTCAACGCGCTGGCGAGACGGCCCGACTACCGCGTCTTCGGGACCGTCAAGTCGATCCTCGGCTTGATCGTCGAGGTGGCGGGCGCCACCGGCTCTCTCGCGGTCGGCGATCACTGCCGCGTGCTGGGGCGCAAGGGACGCGAGATCGCCTGCGCGGTCGTCGGCTTTCGCGACGACCGGGCGCTGATGATGCCCATGGGGCCGCTGGATGGCATCGGCACCGGCTGCCAGGTCGAATTCGGCGTCACCGATCCCGTGATCTATCCCGACCAAAGCTGGCTGGGCCGCGTCGTCAACGCTTTCGGCGATCCGATCGACGACAAGGGTCCGCTTCCCACGGGCAACGTCGCCTATCCGATTCACAACCAGCCGCCGCCCTCGCAAGCGCGCCAGCGGGTCGGCGAGAAGATCGACCTGGGGGTGCGCTCCATGAACGTGTTCCTCACCTGTTGCCGGGGCCAGCGCATGGGGTTCTTCTCCGGTTCGGGCGTCGGCAAGTCGACGCTGCTCTCCATGATGGCGCGCCATACCGAGGCCAAAGTCAGCACCATCGGCCTGATCGGCGAGCGCGGACGCGAGGCGCGCGAGTTTGTCGAGGACGACCTCGGCGCCGAGGGGCTTGCGCGCAGCGTCGTGGTGGTCGCCACCTCCGACGAGTCGCCGCTGGTCCGGCGCCAGGCGGCGTTCGTGACCATGGCGGTCTCGGAATATTTTCGCGACCAAGGCGCGGACGTGCTGTGCCTCATGGACAGCATCACGCGCTTCGCCATGGCCCAGCGCGAGATCAGCCTTTCGGCGGGCGAGCCCCCCGCCAGCAAGGGTTACACGCCGTCGGTGTTCGCCGAGCTGCCGCGCTTGCTCGAACGTGCCGGACCGGGAGTCGCGGGGCAGGGCACCATCACCGGGCTGTTTACCGTGCTGGTCGAAGGCGACGACCACAACGAGCCGGTGGCCGACGCCGTGCGCGGCATTCTCGACGGCCACGTGGTCCTCGATCGCGCCATCGCCGAGCGCGGCCGCTATCCGCCGGTCAACGTCCTGCGCAGCGTGTCGCGGACCATGCCCGACTGCAACACCGACGCCGAGAACGCGATCGTCGACCGCGCCCGGCGACTGACCGCCACTTACGAGGACATGGCCGAGCTCATACGCCTCGGCGCCTATCGCCACGGATCCGACGCCGAGGTGGACGAGGCCATCCGCTACCACGACGCCCTCGAAGGGTTTCTTGATCAGCGCGAGCACGAGCGTTCGTCGCTGGACGAGTCCTACCGATTGCTGGCGGAACTCCTGGAGATGCCGCCGCCGAGCGCGCCCGGGGCCACGGCGGGCGCTGCCGACGCCCAGCCCGCCGCGGGCGCCGTAAACCCGCACTGAGGGAACGCCTGTGCGCGGGACGCTCGGCACCCTGATCCGACTGCACGAATGGACCGTGGACGAGAAGCGGCGCGCGCTCGGCGCCCTTGAGGACGCGGCCCGTGGGCTGGAAGCCGAGCTGGTGGCCGAAATGCGCGCGGCGGCGGCGGAACCGGAGCTGGCGGGCTTCGGCTACGGCTTCTACGCCGTCGCCGTCATCCATCGCCGCGAGCGCCTGGCCGACTCCATGGTTCGGGCGGAAGCGATGATCGAGGCGGCACGAGACGAGCTTCACGACGCATTCCAAGAGCTCAAGAAATTCGAAATCACCGATGCGTCGCGCCGCCGCCGCGAGGCGGACGAGGCGGACCGGCTGGAGCGGATCGAGTTCGACGAGATCGCCCTTCAGGGGTTCCGGCGGAACCGCGCAGGCAATCGGCCGGAACGGTCCACGTGGGGTGCCGGTTCCGAACCGGAAAGGGAATCATGAGAGCGTGGATGAAGCGTGCGCGCGATCTCGAGACCCATTTGTCCCGAGGCGGCCCGCGGGGTTCCGTATCCGCTCTATTTCAAGAATAGACCGAATTCACGTGGTCGGCGGATCGCTGCCAAGCGATTGCGGGCGACCAAGGTCTGGTCTATGCGCCTACGCCATCGTCTATGGGGCGATCTTGGTGGCGAGGCGACCCTTGACGACGTTGCCGGCACGCCCAGAGCGCGCAGGCGCGGCAGAAGCGCCGCCGCGCCCGGTCTCGTCCGCCCCACCAGTGGTCCTCATCGGTGGACTCGGGGTCAGCCTCGGGGTCGCGGGCGTGGCCGCGCTCCGTCCGGAAGCCGACCGACATCAAAAGCAGGGCGGCCGCGCGGAAACCCGCCGACACATGTGGCGGGAACGAAGCCGGTCACCACGTGACATCGAGGCCGCCGGCCCCGAGCCGCTTGAGGCTCCGCCGCCAACCCAAGGTCGATTATTGGCTGTCTTCGAGGATCACCGCGCGCATGAACTCGCAGCTCCGCGTGTCATAGTCGCCGGTCACCGGGTCGCGGAGCGCCTTGACGAAATCGGGCGCATAGTACACCCGGTCTACGATCACTTTGCCGTCGTAGTAGCCGTCGGCCAGGGACCAAGCGGCCTTGGACTCCGCATTCGCGATGGCGTTGGTCTGATCGAAGCTGTCCCGGCCATCCAGCCACGGCAAGGCGCGAATCAGGACGATGGGGCCGAACTCCCAGTGATAGACACTCATGCTGTCAAACTGCTGGGATAGCATCTCCCGGTATTCCGGTATCATCCACCCGAAGACAGTGCCCGAATCCTCGGTATCTGCAATTTTGGGTCTGCACGTCGGCGTGAACGGAACCACCGGAACGACCGCAAGAAACACGATCAGTCCTACGATGGCCCCCAGGGTGGAGAGCCACGGATGCGCGCGAAGCGCTCCTCGAATGCGTCGCGATTTGCTCAAATCTAATCGATGTCCTTCCACTCGAATTGAGGATTGACGAGTTTTCCGTCACGGACTTCGACAGTCCCTTCCACGCGATGGTCCCAGGAACCTTCCATCTTGAAGCGCTTCGCTCGACCGAACCTCTCCAAGAGCAATGGTCCCGCCGCGCCCGGCTGGAATCTTTCAAAATCATACGGATCGTTCCACGAGTGGGTCACTGTGCCGGTAACGTAGATGGTGTTTCCTTGTCGCACGGCGTGCCCCTTGAAGTTCGACTTGATGTTCGTCTTGCCAAAGGCCCGCGCCAGGTTCTTGTCGCCGTAACGCCACTCTCTCAGGAAACCGGCTGGCCCCAACACGCGCTCCCAAAAATCCGTGATGAAAACGGGCTCGTCACCCTCCTTCAATCCCTTGAGCGCGCTGTTGATCCTGTTATCTCCGGACTTTGCCAGGAAGCTCTCCGTCTCAAATTGATGCCGAGCGGTGGCCTCGGCCTCACGAGCGAACGGGAACTGCCTCGCCTCCTCGCGCGTGATCGTCTTCGTGCCGCCTTCACCCTTCAGGAAACGCTCCAGGTGTTCGGCGGCGGTCAGGTGCCCCGCATCGCGCCACTCTTGGACCCTAAGCCAATGCTCATCCTCTATTTCATCGAGTCGTTTTTCGATGAGGTGTTTTTCCGCCTCGGATTGCCCGAAGTCGAAATGGTGAGGAATTCGCATTCGAACAAAATTGGGAGCGGACTCGTCGGACTCGCGCCGCGCATCGCCGGTCCAATGATCCTTGGCCCAATCGGGTACCGCGCGCTCGCCGCTCACGCGGCTCGGGGGCCCGGGTAGTTTCCTCATCTCGCCGTGGGCGGCGATCAGGACGTCCGCCAACCGTGCATCCCAGGTTTGCGGAATTCTCGCGATCGCGCTTTCCGTAATACCCACTTGCGCCATCTTTCTCCGGAACGCCGGCATTGCCGCCTGGGGGTCGGGCAGTGTCTTCAGCGCCCGCATCCCGCGGGCGATCATGGCGCCGTCGTCGGTGGCCTTCGCCCACTCGGCGGGGCTCATGGCCCGGCGCTTCTCGTCGACGAGGGCGCGCACAGCCGCCATGTTGATCGCCGCCGCGGGCGCCCGCGGCAGCTGGTCCGGAATCGGGCGCCGGCGCGCGGCCCACGTTTCGGAGCGCTCGGGCGCAACCCCGCTGAGCTCGGCCAGGGAGATGAAGTTTCAGGCGCCCGCCCGCGCGGACGTCAAACCGGCGAGCTCGGCCAGGGAGACGGAGTTCCGGGCGCCCGGCCAATCGCCGTCCGCCGGAAAGTTATCGCCGTAGATTAAAGTCATCGTCGTAGATCATGTGGTTCATCTCCATCGTTCAGCTCGGCCGCCCGCCGCCTTCGAAGGCGTAATCTTTGTACAGGTAGCCGGATTCCAACAGGGTAAAAAAGAGCTGAATCATTCGATGACACGCGCGTTCGCGAGCCTGAAAAAATTCGCGTCCAGATTGCTATCCACGCGCATGGAATCGCGCCGGCGTGCGGGCTGGTTTCGCCAAATCGGATGATGCGTTAGAACCGCTTCAGGCGCGACAGCAGCGCCGGGTTATCCCACTTGGGCTGGCGATCCTCGAGCACGATCCCGTGGAACTCCAAGGCCGAGTCGGTGGGATCGGGCGAAGACACGGTGATCTGCACCCATCGCGCCACCACTTCGTTGTTGATGTCGTCGAGAATCATGACCGCGAGGTCCTCGCGGCTGGCCGCCGACCCACCGGCGAGCGTGTCCAAGTAGGCGCGAAACGCCGCGCGGTTGCAGCACCATCTTGTCGGGGACGTAGCGGAGCCCCACTCGGGTGCCTTCGGCATCGCCGGCAAGCGGGATTCGGCCCTCCAGCGCCACCACGTAATCCAGGCGCCCGCCGCGATTGGGGGCGACGGCGAGAAGGTTGCGGCGGTCTGCGGTATCCAAAGCCACTCCTAGAGCGGATCGCGTTTGATCGGAACCGCATCGCGGTTTCGATCAAACGCGATCCGCTCGACCTCGATAGTGTAACCAGATTCACGTGGTCAGTGGATCGCACAGGCGATTCCGACCGACCACGATCTGGTCTAGGTCAGCCCGGATTCACGCGAATAGGTCGCGCGCGGGCCCGGCCGACGCGAACGCCGCGACGTCGATGAACCCCGCCGGACCGGCTTGGAACGATGTTCCCCCCTTGAGGCCGGTCAACGCGCTCGCCTCGGCGAAGATTTCACGGATGTCGTCGCGCATCCAAGGCGGCAGGGGCCTTTCTGAGCGCTCGATCAGATCGAACCGCTTGTCTTGGCCGCGAACCAGGCCGTCGAGCTGCATGTGCCCGAGCCGGCTCAGCTCCACGTCGACCACGAACCGCGTGTCGTCCCGACCGCGCTCGGCATCGTCGCCGTCCGCGTCGCGATCGCGGCGCAGATAGAGCGTGATCGACCTCAACTCCTGGCCGTTGTGAAAGGGGACGACGGTGACGCGCCAATCGCCTGCGACCGGCTCGTCGGCCGATCGCGCGAGGCTTCGGAAATCGTCGCTCAAACGGTTGAAAGCGTCCGGCCGCAGGCGCTGAAGCGTCCGCGCGGGACCCTCTCCCAACCAGTTGACGAGGCTGCCGCCCCTGAGCGCGACGAGGAAGGAGAGAACGTTCGCGGCAAGCTGGGTGTCGGCGCGCGGAATCACGGTTTCCACCAAGGCCCGCGCCACACGCGGGGCGTCCTGCTCGAGCGCCGCGATTGCCGCATTCAGGCTCGGCCAATTGCGGGCCAGGGCGAGGGTCCGGGCGAGTCTTCCCTCGGCATCCGCGCTCCCGGCCGGGGGAAACACCGCCCGGCCCGTGACCTCGAGCTGGAGCGCGGTTCCTTGCGCCAACGGCGTGCGGGTCTCGAGGGCCATGGTGCCGAGCTCGGTCCGGATCACCGTATGGCCCGCGGGCGTGGCGTGCGTGGCGACGCCTGTCAACGTCGTTCCAGGCGAGAGATTTGCGCCGCTCGCCGCTTGCGCCGGCGGCCGTGGTGACGCCGTCTCGGCGCCCGCCGCCGGCGGTCGCACGTTGACGATCTTCACGTGGACCTGGGTTCCTTGCGGCACCGTCGATGGCGGAATCGGGACCTGCGCGTCCGGCTTCGCGTTGGCGACCGGCGAGACCCCGCCCGAGACACCCGAAACCTGGAGAGCGGGGCCCGCGATCGGCGAAGGCGGGGCCGTCGTCCCGGGAGCGGCGCGCGCCGGGGTTCGCGGCCCGGCCGCCTGGGGGCCGGTCGGGAACGAGGAAAGAATTGTCGTGGCCGCGGGTGCTGCCGACGCGGCGTTCGGCGCCGCGCCCGGCGCTTGGGCGTGCGAAGCGCCCGGCGTCGCGAGCCGGAACGGGCGCAGCACGACGGCGTTGACGGTGGCACCGATCAAGCGTGCCGCGACGATCGCTGGGTCGGCGAGGGTGGATGCGCCCGCGGCTTGGCGCGTCGCCGTCGCCGCCGTGCCGGCGCTTGGCGCGCCCGCCCTATCGGTCGCGAGAAACGGCCGTCCGTTTAGCGACGCGACGATGAGCGTGACCCGCGGCGAGAGGCTTTGAAGTTCGAGGACCAGCTTGGCTTCGGGCGGCAGCCGTACCCGGCTTTCGACCGCCAGCGCGCCGAGCCCCGTCGCGATCTGCAACGCGCCGGTTCCGCAGGGCGCGAGCACGGTCGCCTCGATCCGGGTTCCGAGCGGAAGGCTGGTGAGCGCGGACGGGGGATTGGTCGCACTCAACACGGGAAGCGGTGCCGACGCCGGCGCCGGTGAAGACGAAGGTGTCGGCGGAACGACCTCGGCCACGGGCTACCTCGACAGCCTCTCGGCGATGGCCTCGATGTCGGCGACGGCCTCGGTGTTGGGAAAGCGGGTCATGATCGAGGTCTGGTGGCGGATCGCCTCGCGAACGCGGTTGTCGCGGCGGATGACGCCGAGCAGCGGCGGCGAGAACTTGAGAAATCCCTCGCACGCCTTGTGCAAGGTGTTGTAAGTGCGTTCGCCCTCGTGGGTCGAATTCGCCATGTTGACGACGACGCGGATATCGGTCTCGGCGCGCTCGGCGTGTAAGATCTTGATGAATGCGTACGCGTCGGTGAGCGCGGTGGGCTCGTCGGTGGTAATGACGAGGCAGGTTCCGACGTTGTGCGCAAACTGGCGGACCGTCCGCTCGACGCCGGCGCCGAGATCGAGAATCACCCTGTCGTATGTGGCGGCCATGAGCGTCAGGTCGTCGCACAGCATCTGGATGCGGCTCGGGGGCAGGTTGGCAAGGCTTCCCGAGCCCGACCGCCCGGCGATGAGATCGAATTCCGTCTCGGGCGAGGAAATCGTGGCCTGGTTGAGGGTCAGGCGGCCCGACAAGACGCCGCCGAGATCGTTCTTGGGCGTCAGCCCAAGCTGAATGTCCACATTGGCGAGACCGATGTCGGCGTCGAAGAGCAGCGTCCTGGCGCCCTTGCGGGCGAGCGCGTGGGCCAGCGAGATGGCGAACCACGTCTTGCCGACCCCACCCTTGCCCGACGCGACCGCCAGAATGTTCGCCCCCTTGGGACGGATCGCCGGCCGCGGGGCGATCTGCGGTTTGCCGCTCATGGTGCCGTCATGGTAGCGCGGCCGTTGCGCCGCGCAAGGGGACCCGGCCCGGCCATGTCAGATTTGTCCCACGGTTTTGATCCGCGCCTTGGGGTGGACCTCGTTCTGGGACATCACCGTGGTCATCGGGCGGAACCGTTCGACGATGGAGCGTACGTAGGGCCGGATGGTCGGGCTGGTCAGCAGCGCCGGCGCTTCGCCCATCATGGCTTGGCGCTCGAAGGTGTTGCGCAGCGCGCCGATGAACTCCTGCAGCTTGGTCGGAGCCATCGAGAGCTGCTTGTCGTCGCCCGCGCCGACCAGCGACTCGGCGAAGCTCTGCTCCCATTCGGGCGACAGTGTCACCAGGGGGATGATGCCTTGGTCGTTGACGTTCATGTCGCTGATCTGGCGCGCGAGCCGTGCCCGCACGTGCTCGGTGATCAACATCACGTTGCGGGTGTGGCCGCAGGCTTCCGAAATGCCTTCGAGGATGGTTGCAAAGTCGCGGATCGACACCCGCTCGGCCAGCAAATTCTGGAGCGCCCGCTGGACGCCTCCGACCGTGATCTGGGTCGGGATCATGTCGGCGATCAGTTTCTGCTGGTCCTTGTCCAGCTCGTCCATCAGTTTCTGCGTCTCGGCATACGAAAGCATCTCCGCCATGTTGTCCTTGATCACCTCGGTGA
>JAKZXM010000327.1:0-7204 GCA_047514975.1 Rhodospirillales bacterium | reverse complement strand
CGCTCGCGCTGATCCGCGCGATCCTGGGCCGCCGGCGGCCCCTGGACGAGGCCCTCGCCGGACACGTCGAGCTCACCCGCATCGATGCGCGCGACCGCGCGTTCGTGCGCGCGCTCGTGGCGACGACGCTGCGCAGACTCGGGCAAATCGACGATCTGGTCGGGCGTCTCCTGGAACGCCCGCTGCCGCCGGCGGCGGCGCGGGCGCGCAACATCGTGCGCTTGGGCGCGTGTCAGATCCTGTTCCTCGAGGTGCCCGCGTACGCCGCGGTCGACACCGCCGTGCGCCTGGCCCAACACCCGCGGTGCCGGCCGTACCAGCCCCTGATCAACGCCGTCCTGCGACGCCTGGCGCGCGACGGACGCGAGTGGTTGATTTCCCAAGACGCGGCGCGACTGAACACGCCGAACTGGCTGTGGCGATCGTGGACCGGGGCGTACGGCCCCGAAACCTGCCGGCGCATCGCCGAGGCCCACCTTGTCGAGCCGCCGCTCGACTTGACGGCGAAGGAGCGGCCCGAAACATGGTCGGTGCCGCTTGGCGCCGAGATATTGCCGAGCGGAAGCCTGCGCCTGCGCCCGCGCGGCCCGGTGGAGCGACTCCCGGGATTCGCCGAGGGCGCCTGGTGGGTCCAGGACGCGGCCGCCGCCCTGCCGGCGGCCCTTCTCGGAGATGTGCGCGGCTCGAACGTGATCGACCTGTGCGCGGCGCCGGGCGGCAAGACCGCCCAACTGGCTGCGCGCGGCGCCCGCGTCGTCGCCGTCGACCGTTCGGCCAAACGGATGCAAAGATTGCACACGAACCTGGACAGGCTCGGGCTCGGCGCGCGAACCGAGATCGCCGACGTGCTGCACTACCGCCCCGACGAGCCCGCGGACGCGGTGTTTCTGGACGCGCCGTGCTCGGCCACCGGAACCATCCGGCGGCACCCGGACATCCCGCGAATCAAGAGGGCGGCCGAGGTCCCCGCACTGACGGCAGTTCAGCACAGGATGCTCCGGGCGGCGCTCGCGATGGTTCGACCGGGCGGCCTCGTCGTCTATGCCGCGTGCTCGTTGCAACCCGACGAAGGCGCCGATCTCATCCGCCCCTTCGTCGGGCCGGATGGCGCCGCGGTCCGGGTGCCGATCGAAGCCGACGAGATCGGCGGCACGGCCGATCTCGTCGACGCCGAAGGCGATCTCAGGACGCTGCCCTGTCACATGGCCGAAAAAGGCGGTATGGACGGTTTCTACGCTTGCCGGTTGCGCCGGCGATAGACCAGATCGCGGTCTCTCGGTTTCGCTTGTGGCGATCCAGCGGGCGCGTGATTCTGATCTGCACGATTGCGGTCGAGCGGATCGGCGCGTGTGATTGGAACCGCAATGCGGTTCCAATCAAAACGCGATCCGCTCTAGTTGGGCGGGGCCTTTGATCTTGATTCGACGGCCCGCATCCCGGATGTTAAGGGCCCAGATGAACACGTCGACCCATGAGGATCTGACGCGTCGCCCGGATGAGGCGAAGGGCGGTTCCGACCGCGCCTTCGGCTTGGTCATGGCGGCGGCGGCGGCCACATACGCGCTCTGGCCGCTGTTCGGGGGCGAGGCGCCGCGACCCTGGGTGCTGGCAATCTGCGGCGCGCTCGCGGCGCTGGCCTTCGTCCGGCCAGGGGTGCTGGCGCCGTTCAACCGCGCCTGGACACGGTTCGGGCTTTTGCTTAACCGGATCGTCAACCCGTTGGTGCTGGGGCTACTGTTCTTCGCGACCGTGACGCCGACCGCTTTGATCTTGAGGGCGATGGGAAAGGATCCCTTGCGGCTTCGATTCGAGCCGGACGCTCAAACCTATTGGATCGAGCGCCGCCCCCCCGGCCCCGAGCCCGAAACCATGCGCAACCAGTTCTAGCGAGCGAGAATGGACTTTCTGGCCGAGTTTTGGGCGTTCTTACGGGTGCGCAAGAAGTACTGGCTTCTGCCCATGATCATCACCATGGTCGCCTTCGGGGGGTTGCTGGTCCTGAGCCAGGGCTCGGCCGTGGCGCCGTTCATCTACGCGATCATCTGAACCGGGGAACGAAACGAATTGCGGATTCTCGGCATCTCCGCGTTCTACCACGACAGCGCCGCGGCCCTGATCGACGACGGCGACGTGCGCGCCGCCGCCCAGGAGGAACGCTTCACCCGCAAGAAGCACGATGCGGACTTTCCCGACAACGCCATCGCGTTCTGCCTCGAACACGCGGGCGTATCCTTGGACGACATCGACTTCGTCGCCTTTTACGACAAGCCCTTCCTCAAGTTCGAGCGGCTGCTCGAGACCTACGTCGCGTTCGCGCCCAAGGGGTTCGCCTCGTTCCGCATGGCGATGCCGTTGTGGCTGCGCGAAAAGCTGTTCCAGAAGGACCTGTTGCGAAGGCGGTTCGCGTCCCACGCGCCCCACTTCGACTGGAAGAATCGGCTACTGTTCGCCGAGCACCACCAAAGCCACGCGGCCTCGGCCTTCTACCCCTCGCCGTTCGAAGACGCCGTTGTGCTGACCATGGACGGGGTCGGCGAATGGGCGACCACGTCGGTCGCCATCGGCGCGGGGCGGAACTTGGAAGTTGTCCGCGAGATCCACTTTCCCCACTCGCTCGGCCTTCTCTATTCGGCGTTCACCTACTACACCGGCTTCCGAGTCAATTCGGGCGAATACAAGGTGATGGGTCTCGCGCCCTATGGCGAGCCCCGCTTCGCCGATCTGATCCGCGAAAACCTGATCGATCTGAAGGAGGACGGCTCGTTCCGCCTGAACCAGGCCTACTTCAACTATTGCGCCGGCCTCACCATGACCAACGGCCGCTTCGACGCCCTGTTCGGGGGGCCGCCGCGAAGGCCCGACGAGCCCTTGAGCCAACGGCACATGGACCTGGCCGCTTCGGTCCAGGCGGTGCTCGAGGACGCGGTGCTGCGCATGACCCGGGCGCTTGCCGCCGAGCACGCGAGCCGCAACCTCTGCCTCGCCGGCGGGGTGGCGCTGAACTGCGTTGCCAACGGAAAGATCCTTCGCGACGGCGGCTTCGAGAACCTCTGGATCCAGCCCGCGGCGGGCGACGCGGGCGGCGCGATCGGGGCGGCACTGTGCGCGCACCATCTCTACCGCCACCAGCCGCGCCGCGTGAACGGCGGGCGCGACGCGATGCACGGCTCGTACCTGGGACCGGAGTTCCCCCAGGCCGAGATCGAACTCCGCCTCGGCGCCGCCGGCGCCCGCTTCAAGGCGCTGGGCGAGACCGAGCTTCTTGACGCCGCGGCCCGCGCGTTGACGGCGGACAAGGCGCTCGGCTGGTTCCAGGGACGCATGGAATTCGGTCCCCGCGCGCTCGGCGCGCGCTCGATCCTCGCCAACCCCATGTCCGCGACCATGCAGAAGACCCTCAACCTCAAGGTCAAGTACCGGGAATCGTTCCGTCCGTTCGCGCCGGCGGTGCGCCGAGAGGACGTGGGCGAGTGGTTCGAGATGGAAGGCGACAGCCCCTACATGCTGCTCGTCGCCGACGTGGCCGAGCGCCGGCGCAGGCGCATGAGCGCGGCCGAGGACGCGCTGTTCGGGATCGACAAGCTGAACGTGGTCCGCTCCGAAATCCCCGCCGTCACCCACGTGGACTACTCCGCCCGAATCCAGACCGTCGAGGCTGGCTCCAATCCGCGCTTCCACGCCTTGTTGACGCGCTTCAAGGCGTTGAGCGGCTGCCCGGTCGTCGTCAACACGAGCTTCAACGTCCGCGGCGAGCCCATCGTGTGCACGCCCGAGGATGCCTTTCGCTGTTTCATGGGTACCGGGATCGACGTGCTCGCGATCGGAAATTGCCTGTTGGACAAGGAAGACCAGGACCCGTCGCTGAAGCGGGACTACGCCGGCGATTTCGAGCTCGACTAGGGTGGGCGCCGGTTTGAATTCCGTTGGCAGGGCCTTCGCGTGGCGGCGGCTGCACGAGCTTCTCTTCGCCGCACCGCTCTATCAAATGACCCTTGCGGGCGGCGCGCCCATCGCGGTGCGTGGCGCGCCGCCGGATCCATGGCCCGGCGACAAGGAGGCGGCGGCGGCGCTTTTGGACGGCGAGTTCCTGTTCTTGGGACGCAGGATCGCGCTCGGGGAGGCGCCGTGGTCGGCGATCGAGGCAAGCGCCGAAGCGGCCCAATGCATGCACCGCTTCGGTTGGCTGCGCGATCTCCGCGCGGTGGCGACGAACGCGGCGCGCGAGCGCGCCCGCGATCTGGTGTCGGAGTGGATCGAGGCCAACGGGCGTTGGAACCCGCGCGCCTGGCGCGCCGACGTGATCGGCGAGCGGGCCGTCAACGTGCTCACGAGCTTCACCTTTCTCGCGCAGGGCGCGAGCGAGGACTTCGCGGCCCGGGTGCTGGCAACCCTCGCGCGTCAGTTTCGCCACCTCGCGCGCGCGGCCGCTTCGGCGCCGGGCGACGCCCGCGTGCTGCGGGCGGCCAAGGGGCTGATCTACGGCGGCGCCTGCCTTCCGGGACGCGAAGCCTGTCTGGAGGCGGGGTTCAGGCTTCTCGAGCGCGAGGTGGATCGTCAGATCCTTCCCGACGGCGGCCACATCCAGCGCAATCCCTCTCTTCAACTCGACGTACTGCGCGACCTGATCGACGTCCGGGCCACCCTGGTGTCCGCCAGCGTCGAGGTTCCGTTCGCGCTTCAGTCCGCGATCGACCGCATGATGCCGATGGTCCGCTCACTTCGCCACGGCGACGGCCGCTTCGCGCTGTTCAACGGCGGGGCCGAGGGCGACGACAAGATTGTCAACGTCGCGCTCGCGCACACCGGTTCGACCGGCAGCGCGTTGTCGAGTGCGCCGCACTCGGGCTTCCACCGCTTGGCCGCGGGCCGGACCGTGATCATCGCCGACGTCGGCGTGCCGCCGGCGCCTGGTTGCGACGAGCTGGCCCACGCCGGGACGTTGAGCTTCGAGATGAGCGTCGGAAAGGAGCGCCTGATCGTCAACTGCGGCGGGGACGTCCACGGCAACGGCGCCTGGCGCGACGTGCTCCGCGCCACGGCCGCCCATTCGACGCTTGTGGTCGACGAGACGAACTCGTCCGAGCTGCGGGCCGAGGGCGGTCTCGGCCGGCGTCCCTCGGACGTGATCGCCGCGCGCCGCGAAGTCGACGGCAGCCTGTTGATCGCGGCCAGCCACGACGGCTACGCGCGACAGTTCGCGCTCGAGCACAAGCGCACCATCTACATGGCGCCGGACGGCTCGGACGTGCGCGGCGAGGACGCCCTGATCGGCTCGGGCGGCAGCGCGTTTGCCGCCCGATTTCACTTACATCCCGACGTCAAGGCGTCGCTGGCCGAGGACGCGAGATCGGTGCTCTTGAAGTTGCGAAGCGGGGCGGGCTGGCGGTTCCGCGTCTCGGGCGGCAGGCTCGCGCTCGATGACAGCGTCTATTCGGCGGGCGACGGCGAGATCCGGCGCAACCGCCAGATCGTGGTCACGGGCCCGCTTTCCGGCCAGGGCGCGCTGGTCAAATGGCGCCTGGGCCGCGAAAGGGCCCGGCGCTGAGGGGCGCGGCGGCGGCTGCGGCCGTCGGTCGATGAAGGGTGCATCGCCGGGCAGCGGGGACTTCCGGCTCCGTTTCCGACCCTAATTCCCGCAAGGAAATTCCTCGGCCAAGGCATCGAACATCACGCCAATCATGTCTTGGGCCAATGCCTCCGGGCGTTTGTTCAGATAGTCCTCGATGGCTTGCATTATTTCCGAAAGGGGGTGGCCGACGGTGCAATACAATTCCTCTCTCTCGTAATAGGCCGCGCTCAAAATGTGTCCGGTCATAAAACCAGTCAAGAAGGCTTCGCACTGTTCCTTTCCGCCTTCACTCCTGCACTGCTCCATGAACTCCGCTGCGCTTACCGCGTAGGACGGTGACGCCATCCCCAGTCCGGCCAGAAGAATCGCCAGCGCCCCTAACATTCGCGTCAACGCCATGACGTCGTTCCATCAACTTCAGATTTACTCTGGAACAAGGCCGGTTATAGCAATAATCGACGTTACCATGAAGCCAAATGGGCGCCGCCATGCGCTTACCGCAGCCGCCACGGGCTGGGAAACCAGCGCTGCAGGTGATGCTCCCATCAAGCCGCCATGCGGACCGATGAACGTCCCCCGATGGGATGCGTGATCGTAGGAGTAGCCCCGGATTTTGGGCGCGCCGAACGGAAAGGAGCGTGCGCCAAGAATCCCATTTGCGAACGTTCGTCGGACCACGCGGATCAGATGACGGACACCAAGAAAAGCCAATGACAAGGAGACTGCCTGCACGTGCGGCGAACGGCACTTGACCCAGGTCATTGACCCTTACAACCGGTAATTCCTATCGTCGCCCGGCATTGATTCGCGCGCCGGTCGGGGCGGCGATGGCCGAACGTTCGGAGAATTCATGAAGAACGAAGCCCGCCCGGGACGAAGGCCGATTTCTGCGCACCGTCTCCTTGGCGGGACCGACCCTCGAATATGAGGCAAACGGGAAATGCCGCTTAATCCGCTCGATCGGAGAAAATTCGGATTGCGCATTGCGGCCTTGGCGCTTGCGGCGATGACCGTTTGGAGGCCTGTTCCGGTTGCGGCCGCGCATCCCTCGTTCGAGAACGAGGGTTACCCGATTCTCGAGTATTACTGCGTCGAATGCCATCAGCCGGGCGGTCGGGGATACGAAAAAAGCGGCCTGGATATGCGTACGTACGAAACCCTCATGAAAGGCACGAAATACGGTCCGGTCGTCGTACCGGGCGCGGCGTTCTCAAGCAACCTGATGGTCCTGATCGAGGGACGCGCCGACAAAAGTCTCAAGATGCCTCACAACGAATATCGCTTGGGTCCCTCCAAGAACGACCGTCGAGTCATGCGCGCGTGGATCACTGACGGCGCCAAGGACAACGATGCCTTCCATGATGCGGTGCAACCATTGCTCGGAATCCATTGCCTCGGGTGCCATCAGTCGGGCGGCCGCGGATACGAAAAAAGCGGCCTCGACATGCGCACGTACGAAACCCTCATGAAGGGCACGAAACACGGTCCGATCATCGTTCCGGGCGACGCGTTCACGAGCAACCTGATGGTCCTGATCGAGGGACGCGCCGACAAAAGTCTCAAGATGCCTCACAACGAATATCGCTTGGGTCCCTCCAAGAACGACCGTCGAGTCATGCGCGCGTGGATCACTGA
>JAKZXM010000326.1:0-4778 GCA_047514975.1 Rhodospirillales bacterium | reverse complement strand
GGCTGAGGCGGAGGAGGACCGGCGCCGCTATGCTACGGCAACGCCGCGGCCGAGCTTGGCCAGTGCGCTCCGGCGCGTCAGCTCGGCGCCGGGGGCTGCCGGAAACTCTGGTCCGCTATCGTTATCTTTTGTCATCCGCTTTCCTTCAGCCAATCACACGACCCTTGCAACCGAAAGTCTCGACCCGCGAGAGCGCTCTGGACACGAGCGATCATGCGCCTTCCAGACGGAAATCCACACAACCCGCCATTCAACATGAAACGAATATAGCACCGTTGCCTCCGGGTGGCTGTGACAAACGTCACAGCTCGCACGCACACGCGGGGACCGGAACGGCGTTCCTGGCAGCCGCGTCGCCGCCATCGGCCCGCGGCCATTCCGCCGGCATCCGCGTCCAGCGGCGGCACCAGGCGCCGGGCCTTCGCGCCGGCCGGGCCTGGTTGCCGGGGGCGATTGCCGCCCCTATTTCTATCTCGATCGCGTGGGCCCCACCCAACGAAAGCCGAAACGAATGGACCGTGCGGCCTTCCACCGGATTCGCGCGTCCCTTGCGGCGCCCGCCCTCGTCGTCGGCCTCGTCGTCGGCCTCGCGGCGGGGGCTCATGCCGTGCGAGGATGGGCCGGCAACCACGGGACCGGATGATGCGCCGCAGCTTCGTGCTCGTACTCGCGCTTGGGCTTTCGGGCTGCGCATATACGGGCGCGGAGGATCCCGTCTCGCGAAAGTTGAGCTGGTATTCCTTCTTGGACGCCGCTGACATCCGCGACTCATGCGCCCCCGGCGCGCCGGCGCGCTACCGCTTCGTCTACAACGCCATCTACGTGGAGCAGGTGCGCGCCTACGACGTGACCGAGGTCACGGGCGGCGGCCGGCACCCGATGCGCGTTCGCGTCTTTGGGCCGGCGAAGATCGGCCATATCCGCCTCGCCGAGCCTCTGGATGTGCTCGCGCCCTGGTGGGGCGAGGCCGAAACCGCGTGGCTCGGCGACGGTGATCTCGCCCGGCTTGGCGAGACCATGACGGCGGACGGCGCGTTCGCGGGCGCGCCGACGGGTCTCAGGCTCCACTCCGACGCGTTCCATTGGATCGTCGCGGCGTGCCGGGACGGGCGGTTCCGCTTCAACGCTTATCTCTGGCCGGACCCACGGTTCGAGCGCGCCCGATTTCCGAAGCTGCTGTTCGCCTGGGACCCGGTCTCGGTCCCGGTCAACGTCCCGCGCGCGGCCGAGGCGCTCGAGATTCACGGCGGCACAGAGCGCGACGAAGTCTACCAATTCGAAATCGAAGTGGGCGAGAACGGCCTCGTCGGCCGAGCGCCCTTGTTCTGAGCCGGCATCGAAGCGGGTTGAAACCCCCTCGCCCGGCTGCCATGCTCACGCCCGTGCGAAAGGCCCGCTCGCAGGCGCGCGATTGGCCGAACGATCCCAACGGGAGGTCCCCGGAATGGACAAGCGATCCGTCGATTGGCAAGGCCCGTGGCCGGCCCTGGTCACGCCGTTCGACACGGACGGCGCCATCAACGAGGAAAAGTTCCGCGAAAACGTCGCGGGCGCCATCGCCAACAAGATGCAAGGCGTGATCGTCGCGGGCTGCACGGGCGAGCCGTGGGCCATGACGAACGAGGAGCGCACGCACCTCCACGGCGTCTGCGTCGACGAGGTCAAGGGCCGGGTCCCCGTGGTCGCCGGTACCGGCGCGATCCGGACCGCGGACGTGATCGCGCTCAGCCAGGGCGCCAAGGACGCGGGCTGCGACGGCGTGATGATTCTGCCTCCCTTTTTCGTCAAGCCCGCGACCGACGACATCATCGCCCACTACCAGGCGGTCTCGGACGCGGTCTCGATTCCCATCATGCTCTACAACCTGCCGCAACACGCGGTGAACGAGCTGACGCCCGCCCTCGTCGCGCGGCTCGCCGAAATCCCCAACGTCGTCGCCATCAAGGATTCGACCGACGACTTCAACGCCTTCTCTCGGATGCTGACCCTGGCCGGCGAGCGCATCCGCGTCTTCACGGGCCAGCAGGCGAAGTACGGGCTCGTGGCGGTCGAGCTGGGCGCCGTCGGAACCGTCGCCTCGATGCCCAACTATTGGGGGCGCCCGTTCGCAGAGTTCTTCGACGCGTGTTGCACCGGCGATCTCGACCGCGCCCGCGCCTTTCAGGCGGATGCGTTGGCGCTGACCGAGCTGATCACCGGAGACGGGCGAAACCTTTATTGCGGAACCAAGGCGGCGATGAACATCCTGGGGCTGCCGGGCGGCGATCCCCGGCTTCCGCTCCGCCCCTTGGGCGAACCCCACCTCGCCGCGTTGCGCGCGGGCCTCGAATGCCACGGCTTGCTCGCGGCCCGGACCGCGGCCGCCCAATAGACCGGATCGGCCGAGCGCCGCGCACACGGGGCCCGTCCGCGTGGGCTTGGCGCGCGCCGACGATGAAACAGGGACGGACCCCGGTGGGCATCAACGGCATCACGGCCGAAAATAAACAGTATGTGATCTTCCCCTGGTCCAAGCAGGGGCAGGTCTCGCCGCTCGCCGTCACCCGCATGGAGGGCGTCCATTTTTGGGACGCCGACGGCAACCGCTACCTCGACTTCATAGCCCAGCACGTGTGCGTGAACGCGGGCCACCAGCACCCCAAGATCGTCGCCGCCATCAAGGAGCAGGCGGCCCGGCTCTGTTACGCCGCGCCCAGCTTCGCGACTGAACCGCGCGGGCGTCTTGCGCGCATGATCGCCGAAGTCGCGCCGGGCGATCTGAACAAGACCTATTTCACCTGCGGCGGCGCCGAATCCAACGACTATGCGCTCAAGATCGCGAAGATGGTCACCGGCCGGCCCAAGGTCATCTCCCGTCATCGCTCGTACCACGGCGCCAGCTCCGGCGCCATCGCGCTCACCGGCGAAGCCCGGCGCGCCCACATGGAGCCGGCGATGCTCGGCGTCCTGCACGCCTTTCCGCCTTACTGTTACCGCTGCAGCTTCGGCCAGGAGCCCGAGACCTGCCGCCGCGAGTGCGTGAGCGCGATCGAGGAAATGATCGAGTTCGAGAACCCCGAGTTCATCGGCGCGATCATCGTCGAGACCATCACGGGCACCCATCTGGGCGTTCCCGTGCCGCCCGACGACTATCTGCCGCGCCTGCGCGCGCTCTGCGACAAATACGGGATTTTGCTGATCGCCGACGAGATCCTGATGGGCTGGGGCCGCACCGGTAAGTGGTTCGCCGTCGACAACTACGGCGTGGTGCCGGACATCATGACCGTCTCCAAGGGCGTCAACAATGCCTCGGTCCCCTTGGGCGGCGTCGTGGTCTCGGACAAAATCGCCGCGTTCATGGACACCCATACCCTGTGGTCGGGCTCGACCTACTCAGGCCACACGCTCGCCTGCGCCACCGGGGTAGCCACCCTCGGCGTGTATCACGACGAGGGCCTGGTCGAGAACTCGGCCCGCCTCGGCGTCGTGCTCGCGGACCGGTTCGCGGACATGAAAAGACGCCATCCGTCGGTGGGCGACGTACGCAGCATCGGACTCGTGGGCACCATCGAGTTGGTCCGCGACCGCACGACTCGCGAGGCCCTCGGCCCGCGCGGCGGCAACGATCCCATGGCGCCGGTTCGGGCCGCCGTCCGCGCCGGCGGGGTGCACACCTCGATTTGGGGCAACACCATCTCGCTCGGGCCGCCGCTCAACATCACCGATGAGCAATTTCAAGAAGGGCTCGACGTCATCGACGCAGCACTCGATCTGGCGGACGAGCACGCGGACGCCACGTCCTCGGACGCCGCCGCCGAATAGCCCCGCGACGGATCCCGGATGCGGTGTCGCGAAAACGCCACCCTTCGCTACTCTTCGACCACGCGGAACACACCGAAGGAGGTACCATGCTGCAACGACGCAACCCGTCCTCGATCGCGGCGCCCTTGGGCCGTTACACCCACGGCGTCGAGGCGCCCGCCGGCGCGCGCATCCTGTTCGTTTCCGGCCAAGTGGGGATCAACCCCGACGGAAGCCTGGCCGACGGCCCCGCCGGCCAGATCGAGCGCGCATTCCAAAACGTGAAGGCGATCCTCGAGGACAACGGCTACGGCCAAGACGACCTGATCAAGACGGTCACGTACATGACCCGGCGCGAGGACATTGCCGTCCTGCGCGAGGTGCGCGAGCGCGTCTTCCCGCTCGAGGGGGCGGCGGGAGACCCCGCGGCGACCCTGATCTTCGTCGCCGGGCTTGCCGATCCCGAATGGGTGGTCGAGGTCGAGGCCGTCGCCGCCAAGGCCTGAGCGGGCGGAAGACGCCGCGGGCCGCAGGCGGCGCGAATCCCCATTGCGGCCGCGCGTTGATCGCCGAGTCGCGCGTGGTAGTCTCGGCCCCCGCGAGGCGGCGGAGTCCCGCGCTCGCCGGCATGAGAAGGACAACGCATCGGTGCTGACCCGAGAGAACATCCGAAGCGGTTTCCTCCAGAGGATGCTCGCAGACGGAGACCGCTCGCTCCGCCTGCTTAGCGACGCGGAGCGCGAGGCGTCGCTCACCTCGATGCTGGTGGACGTGGCGCCGGAAGACGACGTCTGGGTCTTCGCCTACGGCTCATTGATCTGGAACCCGGCGTTCCACTTCGCCGAGAAGCGGATCGCGACCGTCCACGGCTGGCACCGGCGCTTTTGCCTGTGGGTGCAGTTGGGGCGCGGATCGCCCGAGAACCCCGGCCTGATGCTGGGCCTCAAACCCGGGGGATCGTGCCGGGGCCTGGTCTATCGCGTCGCCCGGCCCCATAC
>JAKZXM010000325.1:0-2639 GCA_047514975.1 Rhodospirillales bacterium | reverse complement strand
ATCCCGTTCCATCCCATGGAGTGCCGAACATGGCGAACCGTACGCCCGAGGCCGAGAAGCTCTTGATCTTTTCCCCCGAAGTTGAGAAATACGCGCCGACGGTGGCCGAGCGCTGCCCCGACCTCGACGTCGTCGTCTGTGGTGACTACGAAGGCCTCGGCGACGCGCTCGCGAACGAACGGCCCTCTTTCGTGCTCGCCACGAGCTTCAAGGAACGGGTGTTCCCGCGCGACGTCCTGTTCGCCGCCCCATCGGTGCGCTGGGTCCACAACGCCGGCGCCGGCATCGACCACTTGGTGCCCTGGGACCCAGAGGCGGTGACGGTGACAAACGTTTCCGGCATCCACGTCGAATGCCTGTCCGAATACGTGATCTGCGCCATGCTGATGCTGAACCTCAATTTCCTCGGGTTCGCCGAGCAGCAGCGCCGCCACCATTGGCGGAACGCGCCGCTTCCCAGCGTCGTCGGCAAGACCGTCGCCGTGGTCGGCTTCGGCAAGATCGGCCAAGGCGTGGGCGCGCGGGCCCAGGCGCTGGGCATGCGGGTGATCGGGTTCCGGACCCAGGCCGCGTCGTCGCCGCACGCCGAGCGGGTGCTGGCGATCGAGGAGTTGCGCGCGGTCGTGCCCGAGGCGGACTTCGTCGCGCTGACCGTCCCGCGCACGCCCCGCACGATCGGCTTGATCGACGCGGCCACGATCGCGGCGTTCAAACCGGGCGTCTATCTCGTCAACATTTCGCGCGGAGGCGTGGTCGACGAAGCGGCGCTGTTGACGGCGCTGTCCACCGGGCACATCGCGGCTGCCGTGATCGACGTCTTCGCCACCGAGCCGTTGCCCGCCGACAGCCCGTACTGGGACCTCCCCAACGTGTTCGTCACCCCGCACACCGGAGATCCGGTGCGCTGGCAGGAGCGGGTGGCGGATATTTTCTGCGACAACGTGGAACGGCGCCGGCGCGGAGAAGACATGGTCAACGTGGTGTTGCCGGACCGGGGGTATTGACGCCGCGGGGCGCGCCCCGGATGGCGTCGGAGCGGCGTTGGTCTCTGCCGTGGAGGTGGTGCCCCCTGGCGCCGCCCTCGGCGCCAAACTCCGCCGCCGGTCCCTGACCGAACGCGACGACGTGGGCTTCCGCGGGATCGGGGCGGCGCCGCTGCATGGTGCTCGTGTTCCGCGACCCGCGGATCGGCGCTCCGGATCAGCTTTCCTTCAGCAAGCGGCTCATGCATCGAACCCAAGTCCTGCGAACGCGTCCCCGGCCGATCAATGCCCGCGCATGATCCGCTCGAGGGGATACCCCCACCAAAGCATCTCGCCAATGTCACAGGGCGGCGGCCTTGGTGCCGCGGCCAAAAGGATGGTTCCGCGCGAGACTACGGGGACGCCGCCGACGGTTCCGCCCGGCGCCACGCCCGGGGTCGCATCGGCGATTTCTTAGACCAGCTTGGTGACGATGGCGCGTTCGATGTCGTCGAAGCTGCGAGCGATGACGATGAACGAGCGCGCCCCGCCGATCACGCAGTTCTGGTAGTAGAGATCGAGATCGGCGAGCGTCGGGCCCCCTTCCACGCGCGGCTCGCCGTTCATGACCGGAAGCCCGTTGATGGTAATCCCGGCCGCCACCGCCCGGTCGCGGGCGGGTAGGACGTATCCACCGAAGTTGTTGGGGCCGTCGCCCGAAATGTCGATGATGCGCCGCTTGCCTTCGAATTCGTTTTCCTCAAACAAGCGGCGCCCGAAATTGATGGCGCCGCTGATCGACGTCCGGCGCGCGGTCTCGTTGGGCGCGTTCGCGAGCGCCAGGGAAAAATCGAGCGCGCTTTCGGGTTCGTGGATCACGCGCCAGCCGACGATGAGCTTGTTGTGATCGAATCTCGCCCACTCGAAATAGGCGATCGCGATACGGCCCAGATATCCCGATTCGATGGATCGGACGACGCGCGGGTGGGCGAAGGCGGCGACATAGCCGCGACGCTGCACTTTGGCCTCCTCGTTGTCGACGCTGCCGGAGACATCGATTGCGAGCACAAGCTCCAGATCGACTGGCACGCGCTCGACCGCCGCCGGCCTGTTGGCCGGGACCGCGAGGAAGAGTAGCACCAAGAAGACCGTCCGCGGGGCGCCCAACCCCTTGCTCCGGCGCCGAAATTCGCGACTAAAGATCACCGCGGCGCGCCCTGCAAGCGCGAGCCCGGCGCCGCGTCCCTGGGCCCCAGGGTCACCGGAAGGACCCATCGAAGCCCTGAAGCGGGAACAGGTCCCGCCACAGCCTCTCGCCGACGTCGCACGGCGGCACGGTCCGGCCGTCGTATTGGGCCGGGACCGCCCCGAAGTTCGATCCTCGCACCGGCCCGCGTCCGGCGATCTCGAGTATCAACTTCCTGAGAATCGCGCGGGGGAATTCCTCGAACGATTCGGCGACCACGTAGAACGCCCCGGGTCCGCCGATCACGCAGCTCTCGTAGTAGAGGTCGAGTTCGCGAAGGCTCGGCCGCGGGTTGACGACGGGAAGACCGTTGATGGTCACGCCGGCGGCAAGGGCGTCGTCGCGCGCGTGATTCACGAGGCGGCCGAAGTTGTTGGCGCCGTCGCCCGAGATATCGAGGACGCGCCGGCTCCCCTCATAGGCGTTGGAAT
>JAKZXM010000324.1:0-6571 GCA_047514975.1 Rhodospirillales bacterium | reverse complement strand
GGTCAGGAACATCTTCATCTGAATGGGCGTCGTGTTCTGGGCTTCGTCCAGGATCACGAACGCGTTCGACAGCGTGCGCCCGCGCATGAACGCCAGCGGCGCGATCTCGATCTCGCCGTTCTCGAGGCGTTTCGCCACCTGTTGCGGCGGAAGCATGTCGTGCAGCGCGTCGTAGAGCGGGCGCAAATAGGGGTCCACCTTTTCGCGCATGTCGCCGGGCAGGAATCCGAGGTGCTCGCCGGCCTCGACCGCCGGGCGTGAAAGGATGACTCGGTCCACCTGGCCGCTGACCAGTGATTCGACCGCCTTGGCCACGGCCAAGTAAGTTTTTCCGGTTCCCGCGGGCCCGAGACCGAAGACGAGATCGCTCGCCTCCATGGCGTTCACGTAGGCGAGTTGCGCCGCCGAGCGCGGCGTGATCTGTCGTTTGCGCGTGCGGATGACGTGTTTGCCGGCAATCTCCTCGCGCCCGCCGCGAACCGCCATGCGCACCGCGGCCTCCACTTCCGCGGAATCGACCGGCAGGCCGCGCCGCAGGCGCTCGTAAAGACCCTCGAGCACCGCCTGCGCCGCAGCCACCTGGTCGGGTGGGCCAGCGATGTTCACCTCGTTGCCGTGCGCGTGCAACGAGACGTCGAGTTGCTGTTCGATGCGCGCGAGATGGGCGTGGTGGGAGCCGAAGAGCTGGATCAGGAGGGTGTTGTCGGCGAATTCGAGCCGCTCGGATTTGCGCGCCCCGCCGATGGCGGGGTTGGGGGCGAGGGGCGCCGTCACGGCCGCGCCTCCGCCCGTGGTCCCGCACTCGGCGAGGCGATAGCGCCCGCGCTGTCTCCGGGCTCCAGCCGGCCTCTCAGGCTGTTGGCGTACGCCCGGACGACGCGCACCGCGGCAACCGTTCCGATCCTGTCCTCGGCGGCCTCGACATGGACAGGCTGGGCGTAGGGGCTTCGCCCGAGGATTTGGCCTGGCCGGCGGCCGCGGCGGTCGAACAGGACCCCCATGACGGTGCCCGCGCATCGACGATTGAAATCCATTTGCTGGTCGCCGAGGAGTTCCTGCAGCCGCGTCAGGCGGTCGGCCTTCACCCGTTCCGGCACCTGTTCCGCGATCGCCGCCGCCGGCGTTCCCGGCCGCGGCGAGTACTTGAACGAATAGGCCTGGAGAAAGCCGATATCGCGAACCAGGCGCAAGGTGTCTTCGAAGTCCGACTCGCTTTCTCCCGGGAACCCGACGATGAAATCCGACGAAAACGCCATGTCGGGACGCGCCGTTCGCATCGCGTCGGCGATGCGCCGGTAACCGGCGGCGTCGTGGCGGCGGTTCATGGCCGCGAGTACCTTGTCCGAACCCGACTGCGCAGGCAGATGAACGAACGGCATCAGCTTCGCAACGTCGCGGTGGGCCGCGATCAACTCGGCGTTCATGTCGGCGGGATAGGACGTGGTGTAGCGGATCCGCTCCAGCCCTTCGATCAAGGCGAGCTCGGCGATCAGCCGGCCCAGCCCCCACTCGGCCGACCCCGGCCGCGACCGCGAAAACGTTCGCGCCGCTGCGCCATGGTAGTTGTTGACGTTCTGGCCCAATAGGGTGAGCTCGCGCGCTCCGGCGTCCACCAGGCGCCGGGCTTCGTCGAGGACGTCGCCCGCGGGCCGCGAATACTCCGCGCCTCGCGTGTACGGCACGACGCAAAAGCTGCAGAACTTGTCGCAGCCCTCTTGAACCGTCAAAAAGGCGCCGACGCCCGGCGCCGCGCCGAACCCCGGAAGATGGTCGAATTTGGATTCGGGCGGAAAGTCCACGTCGATCGCAGGGGCCCCGGTGCACTCGAGATCGACGATCATGCGCGCCAGCCGATGATAGACCTGCGGCCCGACCACCAGGTCGACGAACGGCGCCCGGCGCAGAATTTCCTCTCCTTCCGCCTGGGCGACGCAACCCGCGACGCCAAGAATCATTCGCCCGCCGCGATCCATTTTCCGCGCCTTGAGACGGCGCAACCGGCCGAGTTCGGAATAGACCTTTTCGGCCGCCTTCTCGCGGATATGGCAGGTGTTGAGGATCACTACGTCGGCGTCCTCCGCGCACTCGGTCACCACGTATCCGAGCGGCGCCAGCACGTCCGCCATGCGGGCGGAATCGTACACGTTCATCTGGCAACCGAAGGTCTTGATATGAAGCGTCCTAGCGCCCACGGCCACCCTTCTTCTTCGAATTCAGCGGAACACCGTAAAGCTCCAGGCGATGTCCGACGAGCCGGAATCCGTAGGACCGGGCCGTTTTTTCCTGAAGCGCCTCGATCTCGGGGTTCTGGAACTCGATCACGCGTCCGGACCGGACGTCGATCAGATGGTCGTGGTGGGTCTCGGGCACCGATTCGTAGCGCGAGCGTCCGTCCCCGAAGTCGTGCTTTTCCAGGATGTCGGCGTCTCCCAGCAGTCGCAGCGTCCGGTACACGGTGGCGATACTGATACGAGTATCGATCTCGGCGGCGCGTCGATGGACCTCGATCACGTCCGGGTGGTCGCTCGCATCCGAAAGCACGCGCGCGACGAGCCGGCGCTGGGCCGTCATCTTCACGCCGTTATCGATGCACAGTTGCTCGATACGGGAGCGTTTGGCCATCGGATCGTCCCGGGGGGGGCCGCCACCGCGATGAACGTGGTGTTGAGGCGACGTTACCGGAATCGCCGCCCGGCGATCATTTGGCCCGGCCGCGACGGCGCCTGGGTTTCGTTCCGAGCCCAATCTTCTTGGCGAGATTGCTGCGATGCTTGGCGTAGTTCGGCGCCACCATCGGATAATCGGGCGCCAGCCCCCAGCGCTCGCGGTAATCCGCGGGCGTCATGTCGTAGGCGGTCTTCAGGTGGCGCTTGAGCATCTTGAGTTTCTTGCCGTCCTCGAGGCAGACGATGAAATCGGGGGTCACCGACTTCTTGATCGGTACCGCCGGCTGCGGCCGCTCGGGCGCGACGGGTCCCGCCCCGACCTGGGCCAAGGATCGGTACACTTCCTGGACCAGTTGGGGTAAATCGTTGACGGCGACGGAGTTGTTGCTGACGTGGGCGGAGACGATCTCAGTCGTCAACTCGAGCAATTCGGTCGAATTCGGGGTCTCAGCCATTTAAATGTGTTCCTCTCCTTAGGGGTTTTCATTAACATAGTTGGGTTTTCAGGCCCGTGCAAGAATTTATCATGAACAATTCCAAGATTGACGAGGTTGACGATCCCGTTGACTACCGGCTCGACATCACCGCCGACGTTTGCCCCCTTACGTTCGTCAAGACGAAGCTTCTGATCGAGCGCATGAAGCCGGGCGAGATCGCCGAAGTCGTGCTTGCGGGTACCGAACCCTTGGAGAACGTGCCCCGATCGGTGGTGGAGCACGGTCACACGGTTCTGGTCCTTTCGCCGGTTGCGTCGGTGAAGGGTTCGAACGCCGTCCACCGCCTGGTGATCCGAAAGGAAAAGGCCTGATCCGGGGGTCTCGCCCCTAGCCCAAACGTGCCCGCCTCGGCAAGCCCGCGCGGATTGGACCATCCGGCGCCAATCCGCTCGTGGCGCATGGGCGAAACGGCCTTACGCCATCACGGCTGGCGCGGGGAGCCGGCAAGGGTCGTCGCCGGCGGGCGCAAGTAAAGCGGGACCGGCGCGCGCGCGCCGGAGCGCGTGCCCATGGCCGCGATTTGCGCCACATGGATCGCGTCCGAGACGAAGGCGCGCTCGCACAACCGCGCCCGAACGCCCGCGGCGACAAGCGCTTCCACCCCGTCGTGCGCACCATCGCCGGCGACGACGACCTCGCCTTCGCATGCCAGCCCCGCGAGCTGGTTTCGGTCGGCGACGCAGGGTTCGAGGACGGGCTCGCGTTCACGCGAGAACGCCTGCGCGTAATAACCCCCGCTCTTGGTCGCAAGAACGACGAGCAGGCCCGCCTCGCCTAGTTCGTCCCGGTCGACGGCATGGACGATCGCCTCGAACGTCGTCACGCCGACGAGGGGAAGATTGGCGGCCATTGCCATGCCCTTGGCGGCGGCGAGACCGATGCGGATTCCCGTAAACGTGCCGGGACCGTTGGTGACCGCGATCAGATCCAGGTCCCGGAACGCGCACCCCGCCATCTCCAGAACCTCGCGCACCATCGGCACGAGGGCCTCGGCGTGGCCCCGTTCCATGACTGCGCGGCGCCTCGCCAGCACGCGATCGCCTTCGCACAAGGCGGCCGAGCAGGCCGACATCGCCGTATCCAGGCCCAGCACTCGCGGTGATGAAGCCATCCTCACCCCCTCCTCGCGCCGCGTCTAAGCGCGAGGCGCGCATCGCGGGCCATCGGCCCCGGGAAACCGGAACGGGTCCGCGCCCGTCCGATTTCGCGAACGGCGATCGCAACCCGACGCGACGACGCGACGGCAGCCGATCCGGGATTCCGAAGGCAAATGGCGACGCTCAAAACTGGTAAGCGAAACCGTGGTCTGCGGACAATTGGCGCTCGGTGCCCGCCTGACCGATGAGCGGGTTGAACTCGGCGAGCCCGCTCGCCCTTGCCTCGGTGGAGTCGATCCCGAAATTGGTTTTCATTTCGTTGTCGCTGGGCGACGAGGCGTTGGGCCGAACGACGACGCGTCACTCGCCGTTGATCCGGGTTCCGTCGCCGGCGCCACGATTCCGGGCACGAGCGCGACCGTCAGGAGGCTCCTTTCGATCATGTACGGGGCTCCCCTCAGGGGTTCCAAGAAATCAACCCTGTTTCTTCGTCGATCCCATGCGACCCTCCGCCGGGCGCGAGCGGGCCGGAAACGCGAACCAACACAAGACTATACGACGGCCTCGGCCAAATAAAGGCCCGAGCGCTTCGCTCGGCGCACGACAGCCCTTGGGGAACGGAACGGAACGAATCGATCCCGGCGTCCGCGGCGGCGTGATAATCTCGAAACCATGACCGCTGCCCCACGAGTGGAGTCCGACCGTTTCGCGAAACGATTCGGAATCGTGCTCGGCGGACTGCTCGTCGCCGCTATTCTGTCCGTCGAGGCCGTTCCGCGCGCGCGCGCCGCCGATTCGGCGGTGGTCATGATGTACCATCGCTTCGCGGAATCGCGGCATCCGTCCACCAACGTCACGCGCGAACAATTCGAATCCCACCTCGGCGAACTCGGCGATGGCGCGTACGCGGTGCTTCCGCTCGCCGAGATCGTGACTGCCTTGCGCGAGGGCCGCGCGCTTCCCGACCGCACCGTGGGACTTACCGTCGACGACGCCTATCTGTCCGCCTATCGGGTGGCGTGGCCGCGCCTGCGCGCAGTGGGGTATCCGTTCACCCTTTTCGTCGCCACGGACGCGGTGGACCGGGGACTCGACGGGTACATGAATTGGGACCAGATCCGCGAGCTGGCCCGCGCCGGCGTCACGGTGGGCAGCCAGACGGCATCGCATCTGCACATGGCCGACGCCGATCGCGAGCGTAACCGGCGCGATATCGAACGATCGAACCGGCGCTTCGTCGAAGAGCTGGGACAAGCGCCTGCGTTGTTCGCGTACCCGTACGGGGAAGCCAGCCTGGCGGTCATGGATTTGATCCGGGATTCGGGGTTCGTCGCCGCTTTCGGACAGCATTCCGGCGTCCTGGGAAGCAGTGACAATCCGTACTTCCTTTCCCGGTTCGCCATGAACGAGACCTACGGCGGCATCGAACGGTTCCGGCTTGCGGTCAACGCGCTGGCGCTCCCTGTCACCGAGATCACGCCGGAGGATCCCTTGATCGGGGCACAGAACCCACCGCCCATCGGATTTACGGTCCTCGCGCCATTGAGCGGTTTGGACCGTCTCGCGTGCTACGCGTCGCACGAGGGACGAGCCCGCCTCGAAAGGTTGGGATCGTCGCGTTTCGAGGTCCGCCTGGAAACGCCGATGCCCGCCGGCAGGACGCGTCTCAACTGCACATTGCCGACCGACTCGGGACGGTGGCGCTGGTTCGGCCGCCAGTTCTACGTGGCGCCCTAGAGCGGATCGCCACAGGCGAAACCGAGCGACCGCGATCTGGTCCAGCGTCGACCGTTAAGAAGCCGGAGACTTACGAAGCCGGTGGATCGTCGGTGGCGGCGCGATGGGTCAAATGGCCGGTTCGACCGCGTTTTCGTGCAGGCGCGCGTCGTCGAGTCGGCGCAGGTCGTTGGCGCGAATGATGGTCCGGATCGAGCGCACGTAATCCTCTCCGCGCTCCGAATAACGGATCATCGTCGAGGCGAGCGCAAGCCCGTCCAAGGGCCGCCCGTCTGCCCTCGCGGCCGCGCGGGCGTGACGGAATCGGCCGTAGGCGTCATGGGTGTTGAGGTTGTGCGCATACGCCCGGACCGAATGGTACAGGCTGTCGAACGCCTTGATTTTGTGGCGCTTTCCGGTGTCCCGCCGGCGCGGGATCTGGTGTCCGTCGGCGCCGAACACCCATTGACCGAACAACGCGTTTCCTTCGCGCACGAACCGCGACGTCCCCCAGCCGCTTTCCTCGGCCGACTGCGCCAGCGCGAGGGACGGCGGAATGATGTCCACCCGCTCGAGCACGGCGTCGAGATCGCCG
>JAKZXM010000323.1:0-3108 GCA_047514975.1 Rhodospirillales bacterium | reverse complement strand
CGCCAGCGCGTCGCCATCGCCCGCGCGCTCGTGATGCGACCGGAGGTCGTGATCTGCGACGAACCCACGTCCTCGCTCGACGTCTCGGTGCAGTCCCAGATCCTGAATCTCCTGCTCGACCTTCAGCGCGAGCTCGGCCTGACCTACCTGCTGATAAGCCACAACCTCGCGGTGGTCGAGCACATGGCCACCCGGGTCGCCGTCATGTACCTCGGGCGTATTGTCGAGGAGGCGTTGACGGAAGAGCTGTTCCGAAACCCGCGCCATCCATATACGCAGGCGCTCTTGGCATCGGTACTGACGCCCGAACCCGGGCTCGGGATTCCCGACACCCACTTGGGCGCGGCGTTTCCCAATCCCATCGAACCGCCGAGTGGCTGCACATTTCATCCGCGCTGCCCGCATGTGATGCCGGTGTGCAGCGCCCAAGCACCAATCCCCGTTGCCCACGAATCGACGACGCTGGTGGAATGCCATTTGTACTCGAATGCCCGGACCGCGTCGGAACCGGATCGGACGTCGCCGCAGGTGGGAGACGAGGCGCGGCCTGTCGCCGCCGGCGGCGGGGGCGCGGGGTGAACGGATTTCGCTCTTTGATGTGGGCCGGAGGCGGCACCCGGTCCGACTGATCGCGCAACGGAGTAAATCGCCATGACCCAATCCACCTATTCCCTTCAACCCTATCGCGCGAAGTTTTACGGCACCCGTCATGCGGCGGCGTCGGGGCACTATCTCGCCGCCCAGGCCGCGTTCCAGATTCTCGAGGCCGGCGGCAACGCGGTGGACGCGGGCGTCGCCGGCGGAATCGCGCTTGGCGTCGTCGAGAGCCTGATGGTCGGCTTCGCGGGCGTCGCGCCGATCCTGATCTATCTCGCAGACGCGGACGAGGTGGTTACGGTGGCCGGCGTCGGAACGTGGCCGCAGGCCGCGTCGGCCGATTATTTCCAGAAACACCACGGCGGAATCCTTGACGGCATCCTGGCGACGGTGGTGCCCGCCGCGCCCGATGCCTGGATCACCTGTCTCGAAGAGTTCGGGACCATGTCCTACGGCGATGTGGCGGCGCCGGCGATCCGCTACGCCCGCGACGGGTTCGTCATGTATCCGCTGATGGCCGAGCTGATCAGCGGCCGCGAAGAGCAGTTCCGAAGCTTTCCCGAGGGCGCCAAGATCTATCTTCCGGGCGGGCGGCCGCCCGAATCAGGCGATCTGTTCGTGCAGGCGGACCTCGCGAATTCCATGCAGTTCCTCGCCGACGAGGAGCGCACGCACGCCAAGCGCGGGCGCAAGGCGGGCCTGGGGGCGGCCCGGCGCGCGTTCTACGAGGGCGATCTCGCCGCCCGCATCGTCCGCCACCACGCCGAAAACGGCGGCCTGCTTCGGGCCGAAGACCTGGCGGGCTATCGGGTCCGGATCGAGCCCCCCTGCCGCACCCGCTTCGGCGGCGACATCGAGGTCTTCACCGGCGGTCCCTGGGGACAGGGTCCGGCGATGCTCGAAGCCCTCAATATTTTGGACGGCTTCGATCTCGCCGCCATGGGTCACAACTCAACCCCGTACATCCACGCGGCGATCGAGGCCATCAAGCTGGCGGCCGCCGACCGCGAGGCCTACTTCGGCGACCCTTTGTTCGTGGACGTCCCCATCGAGGCGCTGCTTTCCAAGGAGCACGCCCAAGCGCGCCGACGCATGATCCGCGCCGACGAGGCTTGGCCGGAAGTGCCGCCGGCCGGCGAAATCGCGGGCGTCAAGTGGCCGAGCCCGGAACAGCTTGAGGCGGGCAAGCGGGGCGCCGCCGGGGCGGACGCGTCGGCGAACCACGGCGATACGTCCTATGTCTGCGTCGTCGATAGCCACGGCAACGCCTTTTCGGCGACGCCGAGCGACGGCAATGGCGGCGGCGACGTGATTCCCGGGACCGGTTTCCTGCCGTCGATGCGCGGCAAGGGTGGGCGCGCCGATCCGAACCATCCGGCGGCGGCGACACCCGGCGCCCGGTCGCGCATGACCGGCGGGCCGGCGCTCGCGGTCCGCGACGGGCGCTGGTTCATGCCCTTCGGGACGCCGGGCTCCGACAACCAGTTCCAAGCCATGCTGCAGGTGTTCCTGAACGTCTTCGTCTTCGCCATGGACCCGCAGGAAGCCGTGGAGGCGCCGCGCTTCAACACCCACAGCTTCTACCAGACCCTTCAGCCGATTCCGCCGCACGGCTACGAGCCCGGAAGCCTCTATCTCGAACGCCGGATCGACGAGGCGACGGGTGCGGCGCTCGCCGCCAAGGGCCACAAGGTGGACTGGTGGCCCGAATGGGGGCCGGAAGCGGGCCACGTGGACATCGCCACCGTGTGCGCGATCCTCGCCGACAGGCGGACGGGCGTCGTGCACGCCGCGCACGACCCCAGGCGCGTCTCCGGCGCGCTCGCGTGCTAGGCGGGCGCGGTTCCGCCGTCGTGGCCTCGCAACCCGACCCCGCGCGCCCCTATCGCCCCGATGTCGTGGCGCGGCGCCATTTGGTGGTGTCCGGTCACTACTGGGCGTCCCAGGCAGGGTTCCAAATCCTCGAAGCGGGCGGCAACGCGATCGACGCCGGCGTGGCTGCGGGCATCGCAATCAATGTCCTTCAAAGCGAGTTCACCGGCTTCGGCGGCGTCGGGCCGGCCATGATCTACTTGGCCGATCGGGACGAGGTGGTGACCATCAGCGGCGTCGGCACCTGGCCGGCGGCGGCGAGTTGCGCGTACTTCCACGAACACTTCGCCGGCCGCGTCCCCCAGGGAATCCTGCACACCGTCGTGCCCGCGGCACCCGATATCTGGATCACGGCGCTCGAAGAATACGGGACCATCCCGTTCGAGGACGCGGCCGCGCCCGCCATCCGATTCGCCCGCGACGGCTTTCCCATGTACCCGATGATGGCCGAGCGGATCGAGGAGACGGCGGCCGAGACCAAGACATTTCCGACCACGGCCGCCATCTATCTGCCGGATGGCCGTCCGCCCGAGGTGGGTGAGCTTTTCTTCCAGAAGGACCTGGCGGGAACGCTGCAGTACCTCGCCGACGAGGAGCGCGCGCATGCCGGCCGGGGCCGCGAGGCCGGCCTCGGCGCCG
>JAKZXM010000322.1:0-7352 GCA_047514975.1 Rhodospirillales bacterium | reverse complement strand
AAGGCGGCGGCGGCGGCGGTCGGCGGGGTCGGCATTTTGCACGATGAACCCCTCACGCACCAAATGACCGAGCACCCGCGAAAGGCCCTGTTTCGTGATCTTGAGGATGCGCAGCAGCTCGGTCACCGAGATGCCGGGATTGCGGCCGACGAAGTAGATCGTGCGATGGTGGGCGCGCCCGAAGCCGTACTTGGCCAGGATCGTGTCCGGCTCGGCCGTGAAGTCCCGGTACGCGTAGAACAGCATCTCCATCGCCTGGCGCAGCTCATCTTCGCGCAGGAACAGGGGATTGGCGCCGGATCGAAGCGAGACCATGACATCGCGTCCCATGCCGAGGAATCGACCCCGTTGGCCGAGGCGGTTGTTAGGGCAGCATTATTGACATAATTGCACGGCGATGATACCTGTGGCAATATCCTTCCGGGAGGATCACAGACTAAGAAAGATAATTTCATGACCAACGCACCGTTCGACGATCGTGATGGCTGGATCTGGTGCGACGGCCAGATGGTGCCGTGGCGCGAGGCCAAGCTCCACGTCCTCAGCCATGCCCTGCACTATGCGTCCTCCGTGTTCGAGGGCGAACGCGTTTACAATGGGACGATCTTCAAGCTCACCGAGCATTCCGAGCGTCTCGCGCGCTCGTCCGGGTTTCTCGGGTTCGAGCTGCCCTACAGCGTTGCCGAAATCGACGCCGCGTGCCGCGAGACGTGCAAGCTCAACGGCATCGTCGACGGCTACGTGCGGCCCGTGGCGTGGCGCGGCAGCGAGATGATGGCGGTTTCCGCCCAGGAAACGACCATCCACACCGCCATCGCGGCTTGGCCGTGGCCGTCCTACTTCGGGCCCGAAGCGCGCCTCAAGGGCATCCGGTTGAAGACGTCGAAGTGGCGCCGGCCGTCACCCGAGACCGAGCCCGTCCACGCCAAGGCGGCGGGTCTCTATATGATCTGCACGCTTTCGAAGCACGCCGCCGAGGACGAGGGCTACGACGACGCGCTGATGCTGGACTGGCGCGGCTACGTCGCGGAATCGACGGGCGCCAACATTTTCCTCACCCTCGGCGACGATCGGCTTTACACGCCGACGCCCGACTGCTTCCTCGACGGCATCACACGGCGCACGGTGATCGAGCTCGCCAAGGCGCGCGGGATCGAGGTGGTCGAGCGCCACATCACGCCGGACGAGCTGGCCGGCGCGACGGAAGTCTTCCTCACCGGCACGGCGGCCGAAGTCACGCCCGTGGGCCAGATCGACGCCAGCCGGTATGCGCCGGGCGAGATCACCCGGACCCTGCTCGAAGACTACGACGCGGCCGTCCGCAAGGCCCCGGAAAGCTCGGCCTCGGCCGCCTGAAGGGCGTCGCCGGAACGGCCGCGGGGGCCGCCCAATCGCGCGATCGCCGGCCCGGTTCCGGCCGCCTCAGAGGCTGCCGCCCGGCCGTTCGATGGCGTATTCGTCGAGCGCGCGCGTGATGAACGCGAACGCATCGTCGACCGAATCCGCGCGGAAGAAGAGCTCGGTATCGGCGGCATCGATGGTGCCGTGGCGGACGAGGACCGAGAAGTCCAGCACCTCGTCCCAATATGCCGAGCCGTAGAGAATGAGCGGCATCCTTTTGGTGAGCTTGCCGGTTTGGATCAGGGTCAGGACCTCGAACAGCTCGTCGAGGGTTCCGAAGCCGCCTGGAAAGAAGATCACCGCCTTGGCGAGATAGACGAACCAGAACTTGCGCATGAAGAAGTAGTGGAATTTGAAGGCGAGCTCGCGGGTCGTAAACGGATTCTCGCCGGTCTCGTCGGGAATCGAGATGCCGAGGCCGATGTTGAGGCCCTTGGCCTCCGAGGCGCCGCGGTTGGCGGCTTCCATGACGCCGGGCCCGCCGCCCGAGCAGACCACGAACCGGCGTCGGTTGCCGTCGAGACCCTTGGACCACTCCGTCAGCCGCCGGGCGAGTTCGCGCGCGTCCTCGTAGTAGCGCGATAGCGCCATCATCCTTTCGGCCGCCGCGACGTCACCGCCCTCGGCCCGTGCTTGGACCAGGGCCGCGCGGGCATCGTCGCCGGGCAGGCACCGCGCCGAGCCCATAAAGACGATGGTGTCGCTGACGTTCTGGTCCTCGAACCGGGCGAAGGGATGCAAGTACTCCGACAGGATCCTGAGGGGTCTGGCGTCGACGCTGTCGAGGAACCTCCGGCTCTGGTAGGCCTTGTCGAGTTTGGTTGGCTTGCGTGTCATCCGGCGTTGCCCGTATGGATGCGGGAGGTGGGGGTCTTGGGCGCCCGCCCGCCCGGTTTCCCGGCCGGTCGACGGACGCCTACTCCGCCGCTTTCTTGCGCGCGCCGCGGGCGCTCTTGGATGGGCCGCGCGCGCGCGCGTCCACGCGATCCCAGCGCCCGACGGCGGCGGTGTCGGAAGCGCGCGCCTCGACCCACCGGAGGCCGGCGTCGGTGTGCTCGCGCTTCCAGAAAGGCGCCTCGGTCTTCAGCCAATCGACGATGAACTCGCAGGCCTCGAAGGCCGCCTGGCGATGGGCCGAGGCCGTGCCCACGAGGACGATCCGCTCGCCGGGCTCGAGGCGCCCGAAGCGGTGGATCACGACGCTGCCCTCGAGCGGCCACCGCGCCCTCGCCTGGGCCTCGATCTCCTCGAGCGCGCGCGCGGTCATCGCCGGGTAATGCTCGAGCTCGATGGCCGAGATCGGGCGCTCGCCGCTCATATCGCGCACGAGTCCGACGAACGCGCAAAGCCCACCCACGGAGCCGCGATCCGCCGCCAAGCGGTCGAGCTCGGCGCCGACGTCGAAGTCTTCGCGCTGGACCCTGATCACGATCCCCACCGCCGCCCGCGGGGCGGCCTCCGGGCTCGGTCACTCGAAAAGCGCCGGCCGGGCAACGCCTCAGCCCCCCGTTACCGGCGGGAAAAAGGCGATCTCGTCGCCGGGCGCGAGCCGGGCGTCGAGTGAAGCATACTCCTGGTTGACGGCGACGCGGACGAGCGAGAGGTCTTCGAACGCGTCCGCGTAGCCCGGGCCCCGCGCGCGCAGCCATTCGATCAGTCCGCGCACGTCGTTCACCGATACCGGTGGCGAGACCGTCTCTTCCGAGACCCCGGTTTTCTCGCGCAACCAGGCGAAGCACACGATATTCATCCCGTGACCTCGGTGAAGGGCAGGAAATCCACCAGCGCGCCTTCGACGACCGGGCCTGCGTCCTCGTCCAGTTCCACGAGTCCGTCGGCCTCGACCATGGAGGTGAGAATGCCCGAACCCTCGCGGGGGAACTTGCGCGCCACCGGGGGTCCGTCGGCGCCCGCCACCAGGCGCGCGCGCAGCCATTCGCGCCGACCCGTCTTCTTCCCGGCGTGGGAGAAGCCGGCCGTGACCCGAAAGAGGCGCGGCGCCACCTCCTTGCATCCGCCCATCGCCAGCACCACCGGCCGGGCGATACGCATGAATGTCACGAGCGCCGCCACCGGGTTTCCCGGCAGCCCGAGGAACGCGGCGCCCCGCACCTGGCCGAAGGCGATGGGACGGCCCGGCTTTACCGCGAGCCGCCAGAAATAGAGGCTGCCCAGGCGCTGGACCGCGGCGGCGACGTGATCCTCCTCGCCCCGCGAAATGCCGCCGGACGTGATCAACAGCTCGTGGCCGGAGGCGGCCGAGGCGAGCGCCGAGTGAACGGCGTCGCGCGTATCCGGCACGATACCGAGATCGGTGACCGCGCACCCCAAGCCGTCGAGAAGGCTCATGATCGCGAATCGATTGGAATCGTAGATCCGGTCCCCGGCGTCCGCGGCCTCGGCGGGCGCCGAGGCGGGATCGACGATCTCGTCGCCGGTCGAGAACACGGCGCACCGCAGCCGTCGAAAGACCGCGAGGCGGCCGGCGCCGACCGAGGCGGCGAGGCCGATCTCCTGCGCCCGAAGGCGCCGCCCGGCCGCGAGGATCGTGGCGCCGCGCCGGATGTCCTCGCCCGCGCGGCGCAGGTTCGCGCCCCTTTTGGGGCGCGAACCGACGACGACGTAATCCTCGTCCGCGCGGCAGTCCTCCTCCATGACAATGGTGTCGGGTCCCGGCGGAATCGGCGCGCCGGTGAACACGCGGAAAGCCTCGCCGGGCCGGGCGGGGCGGGCGAGGGCGTGGCCGGCGGCGATCCGCCCGCCCACGGGCAGCCGAGTCTCGCCCTTGGCCTCGAGGTCTTCGAAGGACACCGCATAGCCGTCGACCGCGGCATTGTCGGACGGCGGCACGTCACGGTCCGCGATCAGATCGCGGGCAAGCGTGCGCCCCAACGCCGAGCGAAGCGACACCGTCTCGACCCCGGTCACCGGTTCGATTCGTTGCGCGAGAATCTCGAGCGCGTCCGGAAAGGGCATCAGGCGTTCCGAGTGCGCGAAACAGTCGTCAACCAGCGTCGGCATCGGTTCTTTCCGTGGTGGCGTCGAGCCCGAGCCCGCAATGTCGGGAGATGAAGTCCGCGATCGTCGGCACGTCGTTCACGTCGAGGACCGGGAGCGCGACGTTCGCCAGGGCCGCGTCGCTGGCGAGCGCGACGACCGTCGGATCGTCGACGCAGATCAGGGGATGGCCGAGGTGCGGGCGGTGGACCTCCAGCTTGTCGTGGCGGTGCGTCTTGAAGCCTTCGGCGAGGACCAGATCCACCGGCGACATGTGGGCGAGAAGATCCTCCATTCGCGTTTCCGGGGCGCCGCGCAGCTCATGCATGAGCGCCCACCGCTTGGCCGACGAGACGAGCACCTCGGTGGCGCCCGCCTGGCGGTGGCGGTACGAATCCTTGCCCGGCTTGTCGACGTCGAAGTCGTGATGCCCGTGCTTCATGGTCGAGACGCGCCAACCCCGGCGGACGAGCTCGGTGACCAATCCAATCAACAGCGTCGTCTTGCCGCTGTTGCTCCAGCCGACGATTCCGAAGGTCTTCATCCGATGCCGGCGCCCGCCCAGCTCATTCGGCCGCCGTGTCGGCTCGGATCATGTGCTTGAGGCCCGCGCGCAAGTAGTCGTAACCGGTGATCAGGGTCAGCGCCGCCGCCACCCAAAGGCCGATGACGCCGATGTCCGCAGGCGCAAACCCGATCAGATCGGGGCCGGACGAGCCCACCACGAGAAAGCCCATGGCGACCATCTGCACGACCGTCTTCCATTTCGCGAGGCGGCTGACCGGGACGCTGACCCGGACCTCGGCCAGGAATTCGCGCAATCCCGAGACCAGGAGTTCGCGGCAAAGGATGACCAGCGCCGGCAGCAGGGCGAGATCGGTGATGCGGTCCACGCCCACGAGGAGGAGCAGCACGGAGCCGACCAGAAGCTTGTCGGCCATGGGATCGAGGAATCGCCCGAACCTCGACTGTTGTTCCCAGGCGCGCGCGACGTAACCGTCGAGGAAGTCCGTGACGCAGGCGACGGTATAGACGCCGAGCGCCAGCCAGTTGCAGAGATCGTTGTCGATGTAGATCAACCCGACCAGCACAGGAATGGCGGCGATCCGCGAGAATGTCAGGACGTTGGGAAGTTTGGTCAGCATTGCACGTCGCGTAGTCGGGACCGTCCGGCGCCAAGCGGAACGGCACGGCGGCCGAGCCCCGCGCCGCCGCCGGCGCGACGCGGGCGTTCGACGATACTATCCGTCCGCGTGAAACCAGTCATAGATTTTGTTGGCGATCGAAGCGGCGATGCCGTCCACCGCCGCGAGGTCGAGGCGACCCGCCTGGGCCACCGCCCGGGCGGAACCGAAGTGGTGAAGAAGCAGCTTCTTCCGCTTTGCGCCGATGCCCGGGATCTCGTCCAGGGCCGAACGCGTGAGCCCCATCTTGCGGCGCGCGCGATGACCGCCGATGGCGAATCGGTGCGCCTCGTCGCGAAGACGCTGCAGGAAATAAAGGACCGGATCGCGCGGTTCGAGCACGAACGCCGGACGCCCCGGCAGAAAGAAGCGCTCGCGGCCGGCTTTGCGGTCGCTCCCCTTGGCGATGGCGGCCAACGGCACGTCGTCGATCCCGAGCTCCTCGAATACCGCGAGCGCGGCCGCGAGCTGGCCCGCGCCGCCGTCGATCAGGACAAGGTCCGGCCACTGGCCCCGGCCGCGGTCCGGATCCTCCTTGAGGGCGCGGGCGAAACGCCGCGTCAAGACCTCGCGCATCATGGCATAATCGTCGCCGGGCGTGAACTCGCCGGGCGCGGGCGTGTCCGCGCCCGCGCCCGGCGCCGTTTTCGCGGCCCGGCCGCCGCGAATCGTGAACTTTCGATAAGCGTTCTTCATCATGCCCTCGGGTCCGGCCACCACCATGGCGCCCACGGCCTCGGTGCCCGAGATGTGGCTGTTGTCGAACACCTCGATGCGCTGAGGCGCAGATTCGAGGTCGAAGGCCACGATCAGCCCGTCCAACAGGCGGCGCTGGGTGGCGCTTTCCGCCAGGCGCCGGCTGAGGGCGTCGCGTGCGTTGGCGAGCGCGTGTTGCACGAGCTTGCGCTTGTCGCCACGTTGGGGCGTCGTCACGCGGACCCGGCGGCCGGCGCGAACCGCGAGCGCCTCGGCGAGCAACGCGCGGTTTTCGACGCGGTGGCTGAGCAGGACGAGCGGCGGCGGCGCCATGGTCTCGTAGAACTGGCCGAGGAAAGCCTCGAGGACGCGCGCCGGGTCGTCGTCGCGGGCGTGGATCGGATAGTAGGCCCGGTTGCCGTAGTTGCGCCCGGCCCGGAAAAAGAACACCTGGACGCACGTCTGACCGCCCGCCTGGTGCGCCGCGATGACGTCGGCCGTATCGATGCCGACGACGTTGATGTCCTGGCGCGCCTGAACCTGGGTGAGCGCCCGGATGCGGTCGCGGAATTGGGCCGCGACCTCGAAGGCGAGGGCCTCGCTTGCGTCTTCCATTCGCCGCGCCAACTCGTGCTGGATTGCTTGGCTTCCGCCGGTCAGGAAGATTCGCGCCTGCTTCACGAGCGCCCCATAGTCGGCGTCCGTGATGCGGCCGACGCAAGGCGCGCTGCACCGCTTGATCTGGTAAAGAAGGCACGGGCGCGTCCGGCCTGAGAAGACCGAGTCCGAACACGACCGCAACAGAAAGGCCCTTTGGAGAACGTTCAACGTCTCGTTGACCGCCCACGCCGACGCAAAGGGCCCGAAATACTCGCCCTTGCGGCTTCGCGCGCCGCGGTGCTTCAGCACCTGCGGGATGGGGTGGTCTCGGGTCAGCAGGATCGAGGGGAAGGACTTGTCGTCCCGCATCAAGATGTTGTAGCGCGGCTGGAACCGCTTGATCAGGTTCGCTTCCAGCAACAGCGCCTCGGCCTCGGTCTGGGTGGTGACGAACTCCATCGATCGGGTCTGCGC
>JAKZXM010000321.1:0-2604 GCA_047514975.1 Rhodospirillales bacterium | reverse complement strand
GCGCCCACGTCCGCAAACGCATCCAGGTCCTTGATCCCCGTGCTCAGGAAAATCCGGTTGGCCAATGCCGGAAGCTGGACTGCCGCCGCCCGCAGGTCGGTCACGTCAATCCAGTTGTCGCCCGGCCGCGGCGGCCAGGGCGCGCGGACCAGACGGAGTGCCGGAACGCCCGCCGACGCGCATGCCTCATCGCTATGCAGCGTAATTTGCGCCACGAAAGGATGCGCGCCATTGACGACCGCGGCAATGCCCTCTTGTTCGATGTACGTCCGCAGCCCCTCCGCCCCGCCGAAGCCGTCCGTGCGGACGGCGCAATCAGGCACGGCGGGAGACGACGTTCGACCGGCCAAGGAATATACTGGCTCTATGTCCGCTCGTCGGGCGAGGCCTTGCGCCAGGCCCCGCGCCTCGGAGGTGCCACCGAGTATGAGAACGCGCCGCGTCATCCGCCGAATGGCGCGCGGCCGATCACCGTGCCGTGCCGGTCGATGACGACGACTTCGACGTCAAACTGCCCGTCCGAATCGCGCCGGATGAACCTGTGGGCATCGCGGGCCACTGCGTCCGGCAGGAGTACCCCGGCACCCTGGACAATCGGCAACACCTCACCGGCCGAACCGGCGCCTTCGATCGCTCTGACCACATCGGGCGCGGCGCCGCACGCGCCGGCTCGTTTCGCGAGCGCCGCGAAATCGACCTGCGAACGCTTGGAATGGAGGTCGCGGTGACCATCGGCGAGTTTGCACAGCTTCCCGAAACCCCCGGCGAACGTGATGCGCGGAATCGGGTGCCGCCGCAAGTACTTGATCGTCCCGCCGGCGAAATCACCCATGTCGATGCAGGCGTATTCCGGCAAGCCATACATCTTCCTCGCCGTGCGTTCCGAGGTCGAGCCGGTACAGGCTGCGACGTGATCGAGCCCGGCCGCGCGGGCCACATCGATGCCCTGGTGAATGGAATGAATCTACGCGGAGCAGGAATAGGGGATGACGATTCCAGTGGTTCCCAAGATCGAGATACCGCCGATGATCCCAAGGCGCGGGTTCCTGGTCTTGGCGGCGAGGTGCTCTCCGTCGTCGACCGATATGGTGACGGCAACATCTGCCGGTGCCCCCGTTCGCTCGGCAACGCCGGTTATTTCCTGCGTGATGAGGGCGCGCGGAACCGGATTGATGGCGGGCTCGCCGACGGCCAGGGGCAGACCCGGCCTGGTGACGATGCCGACGCCCGGTCCGGCGTGAAACGTGATACCCGCGCCGGCTTCATCCGCGCGAACCTCGGCGCGGATCGTCGCGCCGTGGGTGACATCGGGGTCGTCGCCCGCGTCCTTGACGATGGCGGCCGAGGCGCGGCCCACGACAAGGGCGTGTTCAGCCAACGCGAACGTAGGCGTCTGCCCTTTGGGCAAGGTAATCCGCGCGGGATCGGGAAAATCGCCGGTCACGAGGGCGTGGTAGGCGGCCTTCGCCGCGGCGGTGGCGCAGGCTCCTGTAGTCCAGCCGCGCCGCAACGGCTTGCCGGTTTCTTCACGGGCGTGATCGGGGGGAGTCATGAGCTGAGTTGCGGTACGATGAGCTTCGATAAGTTGCACCGGGTGGCCCGATGACCGTTTCGCCCCCTCTGCCCGAATTCTTGCCCGGCACCGTTTGGCTGGCGGGGGCCGGACCGGGCGATCCCGCGCTGCTTACGTTGGCCGCCGCGCACGGCCTCGCCACCGCCGATGTCATCATATATGACGCTTTGGTCAGCGCGGAAATTCTTGCACTGGCGCGGCCTGGGATTCCCTTGGAAGACGCCGGCAAGCGCGGCGGGCGGCCTTCCGCGAAACAGCGCGATATCAGCGAATCCCTCATTCGCCACGCCCGTGCGGGCCGGCGGGTGCTGCGCCTCAAGGGCGGCGATCCTTTTATTTTCGGGCGGGGCGCCGAGGAATGCCTGGCTCTGGCCGAGGCGAATATCCGGTTCCGCGTCGTTCCAGGCGTCACCGCGGGAACCGCCGCGCTATCGTACGCGGGGATTCCGGCGACAAGCCGTAACACCAACTCCGCTATCTGCTTCCTAACGGGTCACGCGGCCTCGGGGCAAGTTCCGGACGACATCAATTGGGCGGCGCTGTCGCGCGCGACGCCGGTCCTCATCTTCTACATGGCATCAACCCACCTGGAAGAGATCGCGCGGAATTTGATGGCAGCGGGCCGATCCTCCGATGAGCCGGTCGCCATCATCAGCGATGCGACCACACCGCGCCAAAGGGTTGTGATCGCAACACTCGCGACATGCGCGGCCGAGTTCGCGGCGAACCCGTTGCCGCCTCCGGTGCTGGTCGCCGTGGGACCGGTCGTGAACTACCGCGAAACTCTGAACTGGTTCGAGCCATGAGTCGGGGTCTTGTTATCTCCGCGCCGGCGTCGGGGAGCGGCAAGACGATCATAACCCTTGCGCTGCTGCGCGCCCTGCGCCGCCGCGAGGTTGCCGTCGGATCGCTGAAAGTCGGCCCTGATTACATTGACCCGCAGTTCCATGCCCTGGCGTCGGGCGGGCAGTGCCGCGATGGCGCCGCGGACGGTACGGGGTCGACGGCGGATGCCGCGGCGTGGCTCGGTT
>JAKZXM010000320.1:0-3418 GCA_047514975.1 Rhodospirillales bacterium | reverse complement strand
CCCTTAAGGCGCGGCGCTGCGCTGAGGCCCCGGATGCGGGCGCCGCGCGCGCCGGCCGGCCTCAGTCGATCTGTTCTCCGATGGGATCGTCGCTCAGATCGATCCAGATGGTCTTGGTCTCGGTGTACTGGTCGTGCGCCAAGAGCGAGTTGTCGCGCCCGCCGAAACCCGAGAGCTTGTAGCCGCCGAACGGCGTCGTGATGTCGCCCTCGCCGTAGCAGTTGACGGTGACGGTTCCCGCCTGCAGCGCCCGGGCAACCGCATGCGCGCGCTTGACGTTGGAGGTGAACACGGACGCCTGTAGGCCGTAGGCCGTATCGTTGGCGATCTTCAGCGCCTCGGCGTCGTCGCCGACCGTGATGACCGACAGCACGGGCCCGAAGATCTCCTCGCGCGCGATCGTCATCTCCGGGGCGACCCCGTCGAAGATGGTGGGCGCGATGAAGTACCCGCCGCCATTCTCGATCGGGTCGCCGCCGACGAGAAGCTCGGCCCCTTCCTTCTTGCCGGTCTCGATGTAGCCCAGCACCTTCTCGTACTGCTCGGGCGTGGTCATGGCGCCGAGATGGTTGTTGGGATCGAGCGGGTCGCCGATTCGCCATTCCCGGAACCGGTCCATCACCTTCTCCACCAGCGCGTCCTTGACCCTGCGGTTAACGATGAGGCGCGAGTTCGACGAGCAGTTCTGGCCCATGTTCCAAAGCACCGAATGGGTGACGTGGGCGGCGACGGAATCCAGGTTTTCCGCGTCCTCGAGCACGAGGCAGGGGTTCTTGCCGCCGCACTCGAGCACGATCCTCTTCAAGTTGCTCTTGGCGGCGTACTCGAGGAACAGCCGGCCGACCTCGGTCGAGCCGGTGAACGAGACCATGCGGATACCGGGGTGAAGCCCGATGGCCTTGCCGGTGGTCTCGCCGGGGCCGGTGACGACGTTGAGCACGCCTTCCGGGATTCCCGCCTCGAGCGCCAGTTCCGCCACGCGAAGCGCCGTCGTGTTGGTCTGCTCCGCCGGTTTCACGATCACGCTGTTCCCGGCCGCCAAGGCGGGGCCGATCTTCCAGGCCATGAGCATGATCGGGAAGTTCCACGGGATCACGCAGGCGACCACGCCGAGCGGCTCGCGGACGATCATGCCCAAGGCGTCGTCACCCGAGGGCGAGACCTGGCCGTAGATCTTGTCGGTCGCCTCGGCATGCCATTCGAGGCAGTTCCAAGTTTCGGGCAAGTCGATCAGGGCGCAGTCGCGGATCGCCTTGCCGCTTTCGAGGCTCTCCATTACGGCCAGCTCGTAGCGGTTCCGCTTCAAGAGCTTGACCAGCCGGATGAGAACGTGCTTGCGCTCGACCGGGTGCATCTTCGACCAGGCGCCGCGTTCGAAGGCCTCGCGGGCCTTGACGACGGCGCGGTCCACGTCTTCGGCGTCGCACGACGCGACTTCGGCGAGCACCTCTCCCGTCGCCGGGTTGATGGTCTCGAAGGTCCCGCCGCCATGGGCGGGCGTGAAACGCCCGTGGATGAAGGCGTTGACGGGAAGCGACAGCTCCGTGGCGATGGCGCCGTATTCGTCCCGAGTCAAGAGATCGCTCATCTCACCCCTCCCATTAGTCCGACGTGGCCCGGGCCGAGGCCCGCTTCGGTGCGGGCTCGCGCACCTCGTCCACGCTGACCGGGCGCGGCCCCTTCGGCGCCGTCCGGGCGGCGCTTTCCGCGACGATGGCGCGGACCGTTTTCTGGACGGTGAGCATCACGTCCGCCATCTGGCGGCGAAGCTCCTTGGTCATGGGCCGCTGCGGCAGGCGTACCGCGCCCCCTGGAAGGCCCTGCAGCTCGCATGCGAACTTGATGCACTGCAGGAACTTGCCGCCGCGCTCCAAGACCGTGGACAACGGCAGCAGCGCCTGCATGATTCGGCGGCCTTTTTCGAAGTCGCGCTCGACCACGCAAGCCTCGAACAGGGCGAGCGTCTCGGGAAGCGCGCAGTTAGCGGCCGCGCAGACCCAGCTTCTCGCGCCCCAGACGAAGAACTCGAGCGCCAGGTCGTCGATGCCGCAACTCAACTGGAGGTGCGGGAACTCGCGGGCCAGCAGGTGGATGCGGTGGATGTCGCCGCTCGATTCCTTGATGGCGCAAAAGTTGGCGTTGCGCCCGACGCGTTCCAGGAACTCCTCGCCCATCATCACGCCGGTCCGTCCGGGGTAGTTGTAGAGCATGATCGGAAGCTTCGCCGCGCGCTCGACCCGCAGGCAATGGGCGGCGAGCTCGCGCTCGGTGGGAAGCGCGTACGGGGGCGCGGCGAGCAGGAGCGCGTCGGCGCCGGCCTCTTTGGCCGCGCTCGCGTAGGCGCAAACGGACTCGGTCTGGAAATCGTTGACGCCCGCGAGCCAGGGTACGCGGCCGCCGACCACGTCGGGCGCTTTTCGGAACTGCTCGAGGCGCTCTTCGCGCGTCAGCGCGTAGAACTCGCCCGTCGTGCCGCCGATGACGACGCCGTGGGCGCCGTTCTCGATCTGATAGTCGATCATGTCCGCCCAGCCGCGTTCGTCGACGGATTGATCGTCCTTGAACGGCGTGATCACGGGCGGATAGATGCCCTCGAATTCCATGTGTTCCTCCCCCGATTCGGCCCGGGCACGCGCGGGTGACGCCCGCGTCCGCGGGCACGCAGCCGCGCGAGGCCCATTCTAGAGCACCATCCGACCAGATCGAATCAATTTGATGGTGGCGAACCTGCCTGTGCGAAGACGGGTCGGCTTCGCTGCGCCCCGGATCAAGGAGACCCGAAACTCTCATCGAGGATCAGTCGCGGGATGTAGCGGGCAAAGGTGTCTCTGAGGGAGGCCAATGGTCCGCCTCTAGCCCGGATTTCTCAAACCCCTTGATGCATCGAGGGGGGGAATCGCGGAAAATGGCGATTCGCCAATCGCTTACCGCAATTCCGGAGAGGCCCCGATGCAAACAGAGTGTAGCCCAACATTGTTCGAATTTGAACCGGTTGAACGGCCCAAGGGAGTGGCCGGGTTCGATGGCGGAATCATCACATCGGATGCCGGAGGGTTGCTGTTGGGGCGGCTGGATCGCGGCCTCGGGCTGATCCGTCGGATGGCCAGCTGTTTCACCGACCGGCGCGACCCACGACTGCTCCAGGAACATTTTTTTGTCCCGGCTGAGCCTGCGGGATGAGAAAGAGCGGGTACGCTGGAGGTAATTCGGGGGGCCTGCAGTTTGGTTCGACAACGTGATGGGGGCCGTTCGCGCCCGCCGAGCGGAGTTTTTGGTATTGGCGGGCGCAGAGCTGCCGCGGGTCGCTCGGCGGCGCGACCCGGCACACCCGGTATGTGGTGACGTCCGCAGGATCAGGCGGTGGGCGTGCCCAGGATCGTATCGAGGGCCTCCTGCGCGCGTGCGGCATAGTGACGGT
>JAKZXM010000319.1:0-4928 GCA_047514975.1 Rhodospirillales bacterium | reverse complement strand
TGGAACAGCTCGACCATGATCCCCGCCAGCCTAAGGCCGGTATCGACGAATCGTTCGGTCAGTCCCGCCCTTTCCAACACCGACAGCACGTGGGCGTTCTCGCCGAGGTGGTCGAGGTCAAACTCGGTTCCGATCGGGTAGCCGAACAACAGGTTCTCGGCGACCGTCATGTTGGTGATATAGGCATCTTTGTTGAAGGATTCGACGAGGCCTTCGAACGCCGCATCCGCGAGACGCTCGCGCAACACCCCGCGGGCTTCCAGGATTCGGCTGGCGAGCTCGGGGTGGTGTGCGACGTCGATGGTGCCTTGTAAGCCGAAGTCGTAAATGTCGGTGTGCAGGCCGACACGATCCAGGACCTCGAGAACGCGTTCGCCGAGCTCGTCCGGGCCGCCCACGCCCGCCTCGTCGCAATCGATCCAGTCGGCGCCCAAATCGCTCGTCGTGTTGCCGGCGGCCTCGGCGTCGGCGGCGTCGCGGCTTCGCTGCGCCGCCGCCGCCGGGTCGTATTCCGGTTGCCGCAACGGGCGGTGTTTCAGTCCGTACAGGAGGTTGTCGCTGACGGTTCCCGTGAACAGATGCGCGCCCTGATCCACAAAGGCGATGCGCCGCCCGACCAGGGATTCGGGCAGCGTGCTGAGGTTGCGGCCGTTGACGTTGACCGCGCCGGCACTCGGCGCGATCAGGCGCGCGAGCAGCCGCACCAGCGCCGCCCGCCCCGACCCGCTAGGGCCGACGATCGCCGTCTTTTGGGCGAGATCGAGGGTGAAGGTGGCACCGTCCACGACCTTGATTCCGCCTTCCTCCTCGAGGGTGAGATTGGTGGCGATGATCGGGCCCTGCAGCGGTGGGGCGGCCGCCTCGTCGGGTTGTTGCAGTTCGGTGTCGAGCATGCCGGCAGGTTGGAATTGATCGATGAGCTGCTCGTACTTGATCCGCGCGTCCTCCTTGCGTTGATAGTAGGTGAGCAGCTCCTTCCAGGGCGAAGCCAAGTCCTTGTACGCGGCAATCACCGCGACGAGGGCGCCGAAGGTAAATTCCTCTGTAGTTATCACCAGGTATCCGCCGATCGAGTAAAAGAAGAACGGGGTCACTTGGGCGATGAAATTGTTGATGAACTTGATAATGAACTTGCGCCGGAAGATCTCGTACCGGATATCGTAGATCCCTCCCAGCCGACTGGACATGTCGGCACGTTCGAATTCGGAAGTGTCGTTGGCGTGGATCTCCTGAATGCCGGTGACGCTTTCGCCGATCTTTTCCGAGAGCTTGCGCACGGCGAGCACGCGTTGCTTGCCCAGCGCGTTGACCTGTTTCTGCAGTTTCGGAATCAGATACATTTGCAAGGGATACAGGGCAATCGCGGCCAGTCCCATTATCCAGTCCTGAACGAAGACGAAGAGGAGGATGACCAACAAAGTGCCACCCTGGAACTCGGGCAGCGCGATGGCGTCGCCGATGAAGCCGCCGAGCGGCTCAACCTCGGCGGTGATCATGGAGACGACTTCCCCTTGCGACGTCTTGCGGAAGTGCGGCAGCGGAAAACGCAGGACCCGGCCGTAAAGCTCGTATCGCAACCGGCGCAGCATGCCCTCGCCGAGCCGTCCCTTGAAGACGTTCACGTAATACTTGAACGCGCCGTTGACAAAGACGAGGGCGAGGAATGCGGTGCAAAGGATGAACAGGTATGGAATCTGGTCGATGGAGTAGCCGAAGTACTGGCGCGGGAAATCGGACGCGCCGATGGCGTCGTTGATGATGGTCTTGGGAAGATCGAGGCTTAGGTACAGGAACGGAAACGAGAGCAGCGTCAGCACGAGGAGCGCGATCTGCGCCTTGAGGCTGTGCCGGAAGATGTAGCGGAAGATGGTCTTATCCATGCCGGCGATCCGATTCGCGCACAAGTGGCGTGCGGCGCCGAAACATGGGACTTTCGCGCGCCGGAAGCGGACTATACCATGGCCCGAGTGGCTCAAGGCGACTGTCGCGTGCGAGGCGGAGGAACCGTGACGTGAAACGGAATGCCGGACACCTCCGGCTGTTGATCTACAGCCACGACAGCTTCGGGCTCGGGCACCTGCGCCGGTGCAGCGCGATCGCCCATTCCCTGGTCGCGCACCGCAAGGACTTGTCGGTCCTCATCCTCTCGGGATCGCCCATCATCGGCAGCTTCGATTTCCGCAGCCGCGTCGACTTCGTGCGCGTTCCCGGCGTCATCAAATTGCGCGACGGGGACTACACGTCGCTCAATCTCGAGATGGGGATCGACGAGATGTTGGCCATGCGGGCCTCGATCATCCGTCATACGGCCGAGGTCTTTGCGCCCGACATCATGCTGGTGGACAAGGAGCCGCTTGGCTTGCGCGGCGAGGTCAAGGAGACGCTGGCCATGTTGAAGGCGCGGGGCGTTCCCCTGGTCCTGGGATTGCGCGACGTGATCGACGATCCCGACGTCCTGGCCGACGAGTGGGCGCGCAAGAACGCACTGCCCGCGCTTGACACACTCTACGATCACATCTGGGTCTACGGTCTGCCGGAGATCCTCGATCCCTTTCAAGGCATCGAGATCCCGGGGTCGGTGCGGGACAAGGTCACGTTTACGGGCTATCTGCGTCGCGGCCGGGGGACCGACAGCCTCAGTCCGGTGCCGCTGCCCTTCGGACCCAACCAACCGTATATCCTGGTGACCCCCGGGGGCGGCGGCGACGGCGGCAATCTCATCGACTGGGTGTTGCGCGCCTACGAGCACGATTCCACCCTGCCTTATCCCGCGATCCTGGTTCTCGGGCCCTTCATGAACGGCAATCTTCAGAGCGAGTTCATGGACCGCGCGCGACGGCTTGACTCGGTCGCCGCCATCACGTTCGACGCCCACGTGGAACGGCTGGTCGCGGACGCCATCGGGGTAGTCGCCATGGGCGGGTACAATTTGTTCTGCGAGATCCTGTCATTCGACAAGCCCGGCCTGATCGTGCCGCGCACGGTGCCGCGGATGGAGCAATACATCCGGGCGGCGCGCGCCCAGGAGCTGGGGCTGGTTCGCATGTTGCCTGAGGGCGCAAACCGCAGTCCCGAAATCATGGCTGCCGCGCTTCGCGGGCTCCCCCACTTTCCGCGGCCGTCGAGCGTGCGCATGCCGGGGCTCCTCGACGGACTTTCGGTCATCAACGGCATGATCGACGGTTGGCTGAGCCGGCGCCGCCGAACCCCGGCCAGACTGACGGTCGTCAACCGAACCGAGTGACGTGATCGGTCCCGTTGCCTTCGTTCTCAAAGGCTATCCCCGCCTCTCGGAAACGTTCATCGCTCAGGAGATTCTCGCCCTGGAGCGTCGCGGGATCGAGCTGCATCTGTATTCCCTTCGCCGCCCCACGGACGCCGACGTCCATGCCGTCCACGCCGACATCGCCGCCCCGGTCACGTACCTGCCCGAATACCTCTATCGCGAGCCGCTCCGGGTCTGGCGCGGCTGGCGCGCCGCGCGCAGGCTTGCCGGGTATGACGCGGCTTTTCGGACCTGGCTTCGCGATCTTCGCCGGGATGCGACGCCGAACCGGGTGCGCCGCTTCGGCCAAGCGCTGGTGCTGGCGGCCGAACTCGACCCCGAGCCCGCGTCGATTCACGCCCATTTCCTGCACACGCCGGCGTCCGTCGCGCGGTATGCCGCGACCATGCGCGGGCTGCCGTGGAGCTGCTCGGCCCACGCCAAGGATGTCTGGACGACCCCCGATTGGGAAAAGGCCGAGAAGCTCGCCGACTGTCGCTGGGCGGTGACCTGCACGGCGGCGAACCGCGAGCACCTCGACGCGCTCGCGCCGGCGGGCCACGGGGTCGAACTGGTCTACCACGGCCTCGATCTCGGGCGTTTTCAGGCGCCGCGCGCCGAGCGGCCGGCGCGGGACGGAAGCGATCGGGACGATCCGGTCGTCGTCCTGTCCGTGGGCCGGGCCGTCGCCAAGAAAGGCTACGCGGACCTCATCGACGCGCTCGCGCTCCTGCCGGCGGACCTCCATTGGCGATTCGTCCACATCGGCGGCGGCGCGCTGCTGGACGATCTTCGCTCGCGGGCTTCCGGGGCCGGGATCGCGGGGCGGGTCACCTGGTTGGGCGCGCGGCCGCACGAGACGGTGCTCGCCCAATACCGCGAGGCCGATCTGTTCGTGCTCGCCAGCCGCATCGCCGCCGACGGCGACCGCGACGGCCTGCCCAACGTTCTCATGGAGGCGCAAAGCCAATCGCTCGCGTGCCTCTCGACCCGGATCTCCGCAATTCCCGAGCTGATCGAGGACGAACGCACCGGCGTGCTGGTTCCGCCCGGCGATCCGCGGGCGCTGGCTGACGGCCTTCGGCGCTTGATCTCGGACGCCGGCTTGCGGGCGCGTTTGGGCGCGGCAGGCATGCGCCGCATCCGGGAAGATTTTACCGCCGAGGCCTGGGCCGAGCGCCTGGCCGCGAAGTTCGCGGCCCACAGCCGAGGCGGATGATGCGCGTCGCGTTCTACGCACCGATGAAGCCGCCGTCCCACCCCGTTCCCTCGGGCGATCGGCGCATGGCGCGCGCCCTTATCGGCGCGTTCGCGGCCGGCGGCCACGTGGTCGAGGTCGCCTCGGCGTTCCGAAGTCACGATGGTTCCGGCGACGAGCGGCGCCAACGGCGGTTCGCCCGTCTCGGGGAGCGCTTGGCGGCGCGGCTGATCCGGCGCTACCGGGCGCGCGACGCGGACCATCGGCCCCGCGCCTGGTTCACGTACCACCTCTACCACAAGGCGCCGGACTGGCTCGGCCCGGTGGTCGCGGACGCGCTCGGGATCGCTTACGTGGTCGCCGAGGCGTCGTACGCGCCGAAGCAGCGCAGCGGAGCCTGGGCGTTCGGTCATGAGGCCGCGGTGCGGGCGATCCGCCGGGCGGACGCGATCATCAGCCTGAACG
>JAKZXM010000318.1:0-6642 GCA_047514975.1 Rhodospirillales bacterium | reverse complement strand
GACGCAGCGCAAACGGCCCGCGACGGGGGGCGCGCGCGGGCCCGCGGCCGCAAGCGATTTCACCGCGGATAACGGCCCGGCCGCGGCCCCGCCGGCCCCGGCGCCGCGGCGGCCACCGCGCACCCGTCCCGTCGCCCTGATCGCGTTTCTGTTCGCCATCGTCGCCGTCGCCGTGCTGGCGGGTGCGGTCTACGCCAGCGCGCCCTTTTGGATTCCACGCGTGACGCCATACTTGCCCGCCGCGCTGCGCGATCCGTTCCTCGATCCCCGGTTCACCGCGCTCGCGAGCCGAATCCAATCGCTTGAGGAGGTGGCGCGCGCGCGCATGGCCTACGGCAACGCCATTCAGGACCTCGAAGATGAACGGGCTGTATTCAGCGAACGGCTCGATGGTCTGCTCTCAAGGCTCGACGAACTCGACCGCGCGCTCGGCTCGGTGAAGGCCCTGGTCGCCCAGGTCCAGGGCGGCGCCGATCCGGATGCGACGCGGGCGTCCCTGGACCAGCTTCACGAAAGGTTGAATCAGCTTGAAACCATGGGCGATTCGGTTTCCGAGCGCCTCGGCGAAATGGCGCGGACGGCGGAGTCCGCGCCGTCCGCCGGCGCACTGGCCGCGGTCGGGGAGCTCGAGGCGCGAAACGAACGGCTGAGCGCCGCGGTCCGGAACATGGCCGGCCGGCTGGACCGAGTGGAGTCCGTCCGCATGCCGGCCGCGGACAGCGAATCCGCGGCCCGCGCCCTGGTCCTCGCGGTCGGCCAGCTTCGCGAGGCGCTTCGGACGTCGGGGCCGTACGCGAACGAAGTGGCGGCGGTCAAGGCCCTGGTCGGCGACGATCCCGAGGCGCTTGGCGCCGTCGCCGTTCTCGAAAAGACGGCGGACGCCGGGATTCCGACGCTCGCGGCCTTGCGCGCCGAATTCGACACCGTTGCGCGCCGCGTCGTAATGGAATCCATCGATCTCGGCGGTGACGGCTGGTTGAATCGGGCCGGAAAGTGGCTCTTCTCGATCGTGTCAGTTCGCCGGACCGGCGACGGGGCGCTCGGCGTCGAACCCGATGCGGTCGTCGCCCGAGCGGAGGCGTTGCTGGCCTCGGGCGACATCATGGCCGCGGTCGATGCCTTGGCCGCGCTCGACGGTGCGGCCGCCGCCGCGGCGGACTCGTGGCGGGCGCGCGCGGGGTCCCGACTGGCCGCCGAAAGGGCGATCGCGAAACTGCACATCCACGCCATCTCGCGCGTTGGCGCGGGTTGAAGAGCGGAGACGTGCTGCGCGCTATCGCCTTCTTCGCGGTCGTCGCGGCGCTGTCATTTCTCGTCGCCTGGCTCGCCGACAATCCCGGCGCGGCGACGGTGGTTTGGCGGGGATACCGAATCGAGACGTCGGTCTCCGTCCTGCTCGGCGCCGTCGCGATCGTCGCCTTGGTCATCGCCTCGGCCTGGCGCGCAATCAGTCTCGCGCGCGGACTTCCGCGCCGGATCCGGCGGGCCCGCCACGCGATTCGCCGCCGCCGCGGCTACCTCGCCTTGACCCGCGGCATGGTCGCCGTCGCCGCCGGCGACGCCGACGAGGCCGGCCGCCAGGTCCGCCGGGCGGACGCGCTTCTGGACGAGCCGCCGCTGACGCTTTTGCTGTCGGCGCAAGCCGCGCAGCTCGCCGGCGACGAGACGGCCGCGCAACGCTTCTTCACGTCGATGCTGACGCGCCGGGAAACAGAATTCCTTGGCGTGCGGGGGCTTTTGACCCACAGCATGAAGCGCAACGATTGGCAGCAGGCATTGCGGCACGCGCGCCGCGCCTATCGCCTGAGGCCCGACAGCGCCTGGGTCGCGGCGAACCTGTTCGACTTGCAGATTCATGCGAAACAGTGGCTGGACGCCGAGGCCACGCTTTCGGAATCGGTTAAGCGCAAGCACACCCCGGCCCCAGAGGGCCGCCGGTTGCGAGCGGTGTTCAAGCATCTCAGGGACCTGGAAGCGGAAGCGGCCGGGGATCGCGGCCAATCGGCGACGCTCGCGAACCAATCCAACCGCAGCGATCCCGGCTTCATTCCCGGCGCCGTCCGGCTGGCCCTGCTCCTCCTCGGCAAGGGCCGCCGCCGCCGCGCGCTCCACGTGGTCGAACGGGCCTGGGCCATAAATCCCCATCCGCGGCTGCTCGAAGTGTACCGCGGTGCGTCCGAGGCGAAGACACCGTTGGACGCGGTGGCGGCGGTCGAACGGTTGGCAAGGCTGAATCCCAGTCACATGGAAAGCCGGTTCGCCCTCGCTGCGGCCGCCGCCGAGGCGCGGCTTTGGGATCGGGCCAGAGCCCGCCTCGAGGAACTCGCCGACGCGGCGCCGGCCAAGGTCTACCGCCTTTTCGCCGAGATCGAGGAGCGCCAGTCGGGCGATCCCGCGCGCGGGCGCGAGTGGCTGATACGGGCCTCGCGGGCCGAGCCCGATCCCACTTGGGTGTGCGGAAAGTGCGACACGCACGTCCCCGAATGGGTCCCCGTCTGCCCGCGCTGCGAGAGCTTCGCGAGCTTCGCCTGGGCGTCGCCTGCGCAGGCTTCCGCGCTCGCCGGCCCCGGGACTCGCGGCCGCGAGATCGTGAACGAAGGCCGTGGCGAATTGCCGGCCGTCGCCGCGACGGGGGCTGAGCGAAACCCGGACCACGCGAAGACCGCCGCGCCCGGGGAACGAATCCGCGCGCCCAGACCGGATCGTGGTCGCTCGGTTTCCCCTAGGCGCGATACGTCGACCACGTGAATCCGGCCACTCTTGTTGAAGTCGAGCCCATCGACGCGTTCGCGGCATTGCATTTTGTCCCGCGCCGGGCAAGATCGTCTCCATGGTCGACGCCGTACTCACCGACTTCCCTGCCGAGGAGTGGTCGCGGTTGACCGAGACCGCGTCCGGGTTCAGCTTCGTTCAATGTTGGGAGTACGGCGAAGCGAAGGCGCGAACGGGTTCCTGGCGGGTCGAGCGCGGTGCGTTCCACGAGGGCGGACGGCGGCTTGGCGTCTTTCAGGCCCTGCTCCGCGCCCTGCCCTTGGGGCTGCCGGGCGGCCTCGCCTGGGTTAATCGGGGGCCGCTCGCGACCGGCGCGGAAGGGACGGGCGAGATGACGGCGGCGATGCTGGGGGCGCTCGCGCGCCACTACGTGGGCGAACGGCGCCATTACCTTCTCGTGGCGCCGCCGTTGATCGACGGCGCGCTCGCGCCCGAGGCGGCGCACTCGGCCGGGTTCCGCGCCACCGAGTGGCCTGGCTGGGCGTCCGGCCGTATCGATCTGACGGCGCCGCTCGAGGATCTGCGCCGCGGCCTTGGCAGAACCTGGCGCGCCAGGCTCAACAAGGCCGAACGGGCAGCGCCCGACGTCGCCCACGGGTGCGATGAAGGGCTGTTCGAACACGTGCTCGCGGGCCACGCCCGGACCGTGGCCGAAAAGGGATTCGCCACCACCCTCGACAGCCGTTTCTTGCGCGCGCTTCAGGATCTTTTGCCGCCCGATCGCAAGATGGTCTCGTTCGTGGCGTTCGAGGACGCCGCACCGATCGGATGGACGCTTTTCGCCCGCTACGCAAGCACGGCGGAATACATCGTCGGCGGGGTGACAGAGACCGGGCGCCGCCGAGATGCCAACCGGGTGCTGCTGTGGCGGGCGCTCGCGGCCATGAAGGACGCGGGGCTCCGCGCCTTCGACATGGGCGGGATGGACGATGCCGTCACGCCGCCCGGAATCTACGAGTTCAAGCGCGCCATGGGCGCGGCCCCGTATCGGCTGGAGGGCGAGTTGGAGGCGGACAGCGGACGCTTGGTGGACCGGCTGGTCCGCCATCGGGTCCGCGCCGCCCGCGCCCGGGGCGCCGGTTGAGACGCGCAGGCTCGCACGAATGCGTCACCATCGTCTCTCCCTGCCCTGGCTTTGGGCCTTGCGCGCGGCCCGCGCCGTCGTCGTCGGCGAGGACGCGAACGCGTTCCGAATTCTCATCTTCCACCATATCCCCCGCCACGCGCGCGACGCCTTCGCCGCCCTCGTCGCGGAACTGTGGCGCCACCACGGCGTGCTCGCCCCCGAAGACGCAGAGGCCTGGCTCGAAGGCCGCCCGGTGCGCCCCCTCGGGGCGTCTTCGGCGCGCAGACGTGGACGGCTTCCGTGCCTTCTCAGCTTCGACGACGGATTCGCGTCCAACTTCGACGCCGCCAACGAGGTCCTCGCGGGCCACGATATCCGGGCGCTTTTCTTCGTCTGTCCGGGGTTGGTCGATCTCACGGCCGACGAGCAGCCCGACGCCATCGCCCGGGCCATCTTCCAGGGACGCGTGGAGGCGGACGAACTCGACGCCGATTTGCGCTTGATGTCGTGGTCCGAGATCGCCGAGCTGAAGGCGGGAGGCCATACGATCGGCGCCCACGGCCTCGGTCATCGCAAGCTGTCGCGGCTCGCCGGCGAGGAGCTGGCGCGCGAGGTCGTGGAGGCCGGCGACACCCTGGAAGAGCGGCTGGGCGCGCCGGTCGCGTGGTTCGCCTTCGCCTTCGGGACGGCCGCCAGCGTCTCGCGGCCAGCGTTCGAGCTGATCGCCGAACGCTACCGCTATTGCCGGAGCGGGGTGCGCGGACGAAACACGCCCGCAACCAACCCCCACGCGTTGCTGGCGGACGCCCTCGATTTGGACGCCCCGGCCCATACCCGCGCCCTGGTCATCGAGGGCGGGCTGGACTTGGCTTACGTGCGCGCCCGCGCCCACCTCGCCCAGATGGCGATGCCGTGAGCGGGGGTGCGGGCCGGAGCCGACAAAACGGACAAAGTGCTAAGTGCGACGCCTCACATGGCGGTGCAGACGAGGAACATGTTGAGCTGCGAATTGACGTGGATCTGGGTCACGTACTTGAAGTCGAAGACGGAGTCCTTGGCGACGCCCGATCCCCCGGCGCCGCCGATCAGGATGTCGCAGTCGGACACGTCCTTGTCCAGGCCGGTGGCTTGGCACACGGCCTTGAGCTTGCCTTCGAACGCATCGTCGATCAGGACGTCCCTCTCGGAATTGGCCGGGATCGGGATCGAGACGTCGGGCCCCTCGATGACGCAATCCGCCTTAATCCGGTTCATGACCTTCACGTTTCCGGCCTCGGCCTCGGCGATCGCGGCAAGGCCGACGAATGCCGCGCCGGCGATCGCGGCGGCGGCGAGGCTGATCCTGATCCGCATGGATGGTTCTCCCTGTCCCGAAACGGTCTTCGCGCCCACCGGACGGATTCGTCGCGTTCGGCCGGCGCCATACTATCGACGGGTCCGAGACCGCGCAATCGGGGAGGAAAAAGGGTTCAGGGGCACCCGATCGCGCGCCCGAACCGACCCGCCAGCGCGTCCGAATCCAGCGTCTGGTGAACGCCCACGAACACCAGCCGGCGGCGCAGCTCGAGCGCGATCGCATGGTTTTCGGGCGCGCCCGTCACCTCGGGCGCGAGGTCGGGCCAGCTTTCCACCGGCACGCCGGCCGCGCCCAGGCGGCGATACCACGCCTGCGCGTCCGCCGGCCCAGCGCAATCGAGGACCAGGCGGTAGGGGGCAGGCCCCTCGTCCTCGGCCCGGAGGTAAGGCCTGGGCCCGTCCGCCGCCGCCAAGCATTGCCTGAGCGCGATTGCGTTGCGCCGCCGCGCGTCCGCCGCCGCCAGCAACGACGTGGGCGCGCGGGCGAGAAGGCGCCGGGCGGCCGCGCTCAACGCCGGCGTCGGCGGCAGCGGCGCGTATGCCGGATCGTCGCTGAACGCCGGCCCGCGCCGAAAGGGTGCGAACGCCGCCGGGGGAAGAATCTTCTGCGCGCCGCGTTTAGCGAACCACGTCCACGGCGCCGGGGCGCGGCTTCCCATCCGGCGGATCGCGGCCCCGATCGCTTGGGCGTGCGTGCGATCGCGCACCAGCAGCAACCCGCCGTCGGGAACCGCGAGCACCTTTTGCGGGCTGTAAACGACGAAGTCGCCGGCCTCGCCCACGCCGGGCTGGGGGCGTACCACGTGGGCCGCGTCCTCGACCAGGCGCGCCGCCATGGGGTCACAAAACGCGCGTGCGCGCACGCCGTCGGCGCTGCGCCCGAACGTGTGAACCAGGACGAAGAGATCGGGCGCGGAGGCGGCCGCGAGCCGCTCGCACGCCGGCCAGTCGGGTTCCAGATCGGCGGCGACGGGATAGAACGTGATCGCGGCGCCGATTTGGCGAAGCGGGGCCGTGGACTGGTTGCAGAAGTAGTCGGGCAACCACACCGACGGCGCGGCCTTGGGCAGGGCTTGGGCGACGGCCGCGAGCGCGAAAGCGGCGCGCGAGAGAAAGAACGCGGTCTCGCCCGCGCGCCGCCAGGGCGCCGCGAGCTCGGCATCGTCGTCGCCGCCGCCGCGGCGGGCGAAAACGGCGGCGAAGTCGCGCCAGGCGGGCAAGGGGGCGGCGGTAATCATTGTCGCATGCGTTCCCAGGCGCCCCGGCTTAGGCGGCCGGGCGTGCGCGCCATTCGTATTTCATGTGACGATGCCCGCCATGGTCAGGCGCGCACCATGCCGCCGTCGATCACCAGGTCGAACGCCGTGATCATCCTGGATTCATCCGACGCCAGATAGACCGCTCCCCAGGCGACGTCATCGGGATCGACCACGCGCCCCAGCGGGTTG
>JAKZXM010000317.1:0-11992 GCA_047514975.1 Rhodospirillales bacterium | reverse complement strand
ATCCTGAGGAACGTCTCCATTCCGTCCATCTCGGGCATGGTGAAGTCGAGAAGGACGAGATCCACGGTTCCGTTCGAGCCCAGATACGACAGCGCCTCGGGACCGCTGCCGACCGCATGGGGTTGGTGACCGAGCTGTTCGAGCCGCTGTGCCATCAACCAGCGAATCGCCCTCGAATCGTCGACGACCAGAAATTTCACTTCAAATCCGTCTCTCCGGTTCGACCGCGCCCGATCGCCGACCCCGGACGATCGATCCGCCCCGCGGGCGCCGGAGGCTCCGGCCGGCCCCGAAAAAGAGGGCTCGCGCGCGGCATCGATCGCCCTCTCCCGAAAATGACTTACCTAAATTTAATTGGGGAGATGGACGTGTAATTTCATCCAAAACATTGATCGAGCCGATCGCAGCGCGCGTTCGCGCAGGCCATCACATTTTCCGATGGCGCGATGAGATATCGTCAATGCGTAGAAATACTTAGCTAGATTTAGCGGGTATTAATCCCGCCATGCCCATCACTCGATGCGTGTATCCTAGGCGACTCAAGCGGTCTCAATTCGGCGGAACGTTTCCGGGAATCATAGCTATCGCCAACAACCATGGATAAAGAATCGTGACTGCGCGGATTCGCGGGCGGGATCGGATCTCCCGCGGACGCAGTTTCGACTCGCCGTCGGTGGGTTCGGCCGATCACCCCTGGCGCGCGACGATCGGGAAATGCAGGTCGCCGTCGCGCTCCACTTGGCCCACCAGGCGCGTTTCCCAATCCAGATAGGCGAGCATGGCGGCCTCGATACCGCTCTTTCGGTCATAGGGGCGCAGCCACTCGTCGTCGGGGTCGGTCGAAAACCGCTCCCGGCCGTGCTCGAGCGGTAAGCCCGCGCCCGTCCACGCCCGCGTACCGCCTTCCAGCACCGTGACCGTCGCCGCCGCGTCCGCGCCGAATTCGGACGCCGCCAGTCGCGCGCGGACGCCATCGGGCGAGGTAAGAACGACGGCCGGCGTTCCGGGGATCGCGTCCAGGCATGCGTCCAGACGCGAGCGAACGGCGAACCAGGCGCCGGGAACGTGGCCTTCGCGGTAGGTCCGGCTGTCGGCCAGGTCGACGACCGCGATATCGGTCCCGCGAAGCGCGTCGGCGAGCGCGCGCGGGCCGATCGTATCCACTTCCACATCGTCGAGACCGAGGACCGCGCCCGGCTCAGCTCCGGTGGCGAGGCGGCCTTGCGAGATCCCGCCGGCCAGCACGAAGGTCTCTCGCCAGCCCATCTGGATCAGCCACGATGCGGTCATGGTGGCGCGCACGCCGTCGTTGTCGACGAGGACGATGCGCGCACCCCGCGCACCGACGTAGGAATCGGTGGCCTGGACGAGCTGTCCGCCCGGCGCCGAGCGCGCGCCGCACACGTGCCCGGCCGCGTATTCCTCAGGCGAGCGCACGTCGAAGACGTAGAGGCTGCGTGCGCCGGCCTCGGCCCGCATCCGCTCGAGGCTGGGCATGCGGATGCGGCGGACGCCGAATCGTTTGCGCACGCGCCGGGCCGCGGCGCGGGCCTGGGCGAGTCCCTTTCGGCTGGGCGCCGGAGCGGCGCGCGTCTTCCCCGCATCCAGCGTCAGTCCGGCGAGCGTCCAGCCCATGGTCCCGTTCTCGAGCGCGACGACCGGATTGGCTACGCTCGCGTTGATCAGGGACTGGGCGCCGATGATGCTGCGTGTCCGGCCCGCGCAGTTGACCACGACGAGGGTCCCGGGCGAGGGCGCGAGGTCGGCGATCCGGTAAACGAGTTCGGCGCCCGGGCAGTTGATCGCGTCCGGGATGCTCATGCGCCGGAACTCGTCCGCCGGCCGGCTGTCGAGGACGATCAGCTCGGAGCCGGAATCCATCCGCTCCTTCAATTCCCGGGCGGTGACGTGCGGCGTTCCGCACACCGCCTCGACGCATTCGCCGAACGCCTTGCTCGGCACATAGGTGCCTGAAAACACCTCCAGACCCGCGTCCCGCCAAGCGCGGACGCCGCCGGCGAGAATCGAGAGGTTCGAATACCCCCAACCCACCATCCGCGCCGCGGCGATTTCGGCGAACCCGTCGTCGTCGTCATACAGGACCACGCGGCAGTTTCGCCTCGGGACCAGCGCGTCGATCCGCTCCTCCAACGCGCTCAGGGGAACGGAGACGGCCAGCAATGGGTGGCCGGCGGTGAAGGAGCCGCCCTCGCGGACGTCGATGAGCGCGAGTTCGCGGCCGCCGGCGATCATCGCCTTCGCCTCGGCGGCGGAAACGATCGGCGTCCTGATCTCGAGCCGCGCGGGGCCGGGGCGGGTCGCACCCCCCGCCGGGCCTTCGAAGAAAACTCGCCCGGCCATGTGGTCGAGGCGCCGGCCGTACATGTGAAGGTGGAGTGAGGGCCCTCTCCCCGTCACCTCGATGGCGTGGAAATCGTCGGGCATGAGGGCGAGGCCGTCTTGCCAGCCGAGCGTCACCTCGCCGGTCCGTCGCAGCGTTCCCCGATCCGGGCGGCTCCCATCATCGGTGAGGTCGAACACGGTGTTGCGCTCGATCCCGCGGACGCCGGCGATGACCGCCCAAGTGGTGTGGTCGTGCGGCGTCTGGCGCTTTCCCGGAAGTCCGGCCGAGGCGTAAAGCGCGATGTGCGCGCCCGCGTCCTCGCACAGCCGGTAGATCCCCATCCGGGACTCGGGATCGGCGGGGAAGTGCCGGGCCGGAAAGAGCTCGCGCCGTTTCGCGAGCCGGACGAGTTCGCCCGTGATCGACTCCAGCGCGTCGCGCGTGACCCCGGCTCCGGCCACGATATCGGTGGCCCTGGCGACGGTTTCCCGCACCGCCCGGTGGCGCCGGTCGACCACGGACGCTGCGCCCGCGCGCGACGCGCGCCTCATGGCGCCCGGCTTTCGTGTCCGTCGGCGGGCGCGGCGGCGATCACGGCGCGGATGGCCGCGAGCGCCGTCGAGATGTCGTCGGCGCCGACGTCGATGTGGGTGACGGCGCGCATATGCGCATCGTCAAGCGCCTGGAATCGCACCCCGCGTTCGGCCAGGCGGGCGTTCAACTCGTCCGCCCGGAGACCCGTTCGGGAAACGTCGAAGAAGATGATGTTGGTGCGAAAGGCCTCGGGATCGATCTCGACGCCGGGAATCGCGGCGAGACCCCGGGCGAGGGTTTGCGCGTTGTCGTGGTCGTCGGCGAGGCGCCGGACGTGGTTCTCGAGGGCGTAGACGCCCGCGGCCGCCAGAAACCCGGCTTGGCGCATGGCGCCCCCAAACTGGTGCTTGAACCGCCAGGCGTCGGCGATGAAGCGCGCGGATCCCGCGAGCACCCCGCCCACCGGGCAGCCGAGTCCCTTGGAAAGATCGATCCACACCGAATCGAACGGCCCGGCGTAGTCGGCGGCCGCGACGCCCGTGGCAACTTGCGCGTTCAAGAGCCGCGCTCCGTCCATGTGCGCGGCCAGGCCGTTCTCCCTGGCCACGCCCGTGACCGCCTCGATGACGGCGAGGGGCCAGATCGCGCCGCCCGCCCGGTTCGTGGTCTGCTCGACCGAAACCAGCCGCGAGCGCGGCACGTCGGGGCGATGGGGGCGAATCGCGGCCCGCACCTGATCGGCGTCGAACACGCCGCGATCGCCCTCGAGCACGCGGACGTTGGCCCCCGACAAGGCGGCGATGCCGCCTGCCTCGGCGTTCACGCCGTGCGCCCACTGATCGAGGATGATCTCGTCGCCCGGCTGGCAGTGGACGCGATAGGCCACCTGGTTGCACATCTTGCCCGACGGAAGAAAAACGGCGTCGTCCTTGCCCAGAAGCTCGGCCACCATGGCGCAAAGACGGTTGACCGTCGGATCCTCGCGCGCCTGCTCGTCGCCCACCTCGGCCGCAGCCATGGCCGCGCGCATGGCGTCGGTCGGCCGCGACTTGGTATCGCTGGCAAGATCGATCAGGCGCTTGTGCACCAGACGCCTCCGCTCACCGCCCAAAAAAACGGCGCGCGAGTATAGGGGGGCCGCCCGGCGCGCCACAAGGCGTGGCCCCGCCCCGATTCATGCGTCGCCGCGGCCGGGTCGGGGATCGGGCGCGCCGCCGGGGCGGTGGCCGAAAGGGGCATGCGCATCGGATGCGCCGACATCGACCCGGCGGCGGGCCGATCCTGTGGAACCGGTCGTCGAACGTCCAACCCTGCCGAAGCACGGCACGCTTGAGCGACCAGATGATGCCGTCCAATGGCGGATCTCCATTGCGCGCCGGGACCCGGATCGGGCCGCCGGGGCGTCCTTGAATTGGTTCCGAGGCTTCCGCCATTGTGGCCGCGGCGTCCGTCATTGTGGCGGCCGCGCAAGCGAATGTGAAACGCATGTCGGGCGGGCGGCAACCCGGGGCCGCGGAGACGGTCCTCGTCACCGGCGGGGCCGGTTACGTGGGATGCCGGCTGGTGCCGCGCCTGCTTGCGGCCGGCCACCGCGTCATCGTCTACGATATCCTGTACTTCGGCCGGGACGGGCTTCCCGCCGATCCCCTGCTCGAGGTGATCGAGGGCGACATCCGCGACGTGGCCGCGCTGGCTGAGCCGCTGGCGAGCGCCGGGACCGTCATTCACCTCGCGTGCATCTCCAACGACCCCAGCTTCGAGCTCGATGAACGTCTGAGCCGCGCCACCAACTACGAATGCTTCGAGCCCCTGGTCGTCGCTGCCAGGGATGCCGGAGTCGGCCGCTTCATTTACTGCTCCACCAGCTCGGTGTACGGCGTTTCAGACGCGCCGGACGTGACGGAAGACCACCCGCTGGTGCCGTCGACCGACTACAACCGCTACAAGGGAATGTGCGAGCCGCTGCTGTTCCGCCACGCGTCCCAAGACTTCACCTGCGTCGCCATCCGTCCGGCGACCGTGTGCGGCTACAGCCCGCGGATGCGATTGGACCTGACGGTGAACATCCTTACCAACCACGCGATTGCGAACCGCCGGATCAACGTCTTCGGGGGAGACCAGCTGCGCCCCAACCTGCACATCGAGGATCTGTGCGATCTTTATGGGCTGCTCGTCGAAGCGCCGGCGGAGACGATTCAGGGACAAATCTTCAACGCCGGAAACGAGAACCTCTCGGTCGCCGCCATCGCCGCGATCGTGAAACGCGTCGTCGAGGACGAATTCCCGCAAGAAGCGGCGATCGAGATGGTCACAACGCAGAGCGACGACAAGCGCTCGTATCACATCAGCTCCGACAAAATCCGGCGCGTCCTCGGCTTCGCGCCCAGCCGCTCGATCGAGGACGCGGTGCGCGATCTCTGCCGCGCGTTTCGCGACGGACGGTTTCCCGACAGCATGGACGACGACCGCTACTTCAACGTGCGCCGCATGAAGTCGTTGAAGGCGGCATGAGCGCGCGGCCCATCGCCGTCGTCACCGGTGGCGCCGGCTTCATCGGAAGTCATACGGTCGATCTTCTGCTGGCGCGCGGATATGCGGTCCGCGTGATCGACGACTTCTCGGGCGGACGCGAAGCCAACCTCGTCCAGCATTCGCGCGAACCCGCGCTGGCGTTCGAACGCAAGGACGTTCGCGGGATCGAGCCGGGCGATCCCCTGTTCCGGGATGCGCGCTACGTTTTCCACTTCGCCGGTCTTGGCGACCTCGTCCCCAGCATCGAGCGCCCGGCGGAGTACGTCTCGGTGAACGTCGCGGGCACCGTCGCCGTCCTCGAGGCGGCGCGCGCGGCAGCCGTGGACAAGTTCGTCTACGCCGCCTCGTCCTCGTGTTACGGCCTCGCAGAGGTGCCGAGCCGCGAGGATCACCCGATCGCGCCCCAGCACCCTTACGCGCTCAGCAAATATCTCGGCGAGTGCGCCGCACTCCACTGGCAGCAATCTTATGGCCTTGCGGTCGTCTCGATCCGAATCTTCAACGCCTACGGTCCGCGGGTCGGGACCACGGGGGCCTACGGCGCCGTGGTCGGGGTGTTCCTGCGCCAGAAGCTCGCGGGCGCCCCGCTTACCATCGTCGGCGACGGGATGCAGGAGCGCGATTTCGTGTACGTGACCGACGTGGCCGAAGGGTTCCTTCGGGCAGCCGAGTCGGACGTCAGCGGAGAGATATTCAACCTCGGTAGCGGAAAGCCGCGATCGATCCGGTCCCTGAGCGCGCTCCTGGGCGGTGAGATCGTCCATCTCCCCGACCGCCCCGGCGAGCCGCGCTGCACGTGGGCCGACATCTCGCGGATCCGCGCCCGCCTCGACTGGGAGCCGACGGTCGCGTTCGAGGACGGGGTCTCGGCGATGCTCGAGCGGATCGACGAGTGGAAGGATACCCCCCTTTGGGACGCGGCGGCGATCGCGGACGCGACGCGCGCGTGGTTCGGGGCCTTGGGCGATTCGCCTCGGACGACGGCGGGAGAGGCCTGAAGGCGACCAAGTATCGGCCCGACGACCGGCGCCATATCATGCCGGGCGACGTGGATTGTTCCTCGTCCACGATGATCGAACACGTGCCGCTCGACATCGCCATCGACAGCTCGCCCGCTTGACGGCCAACGAATAGCTTGCCTTCGCGGATCCCGCGAGCGCCGCCAAAAACCGGACCACGGCCTTTCCGAGAACGGCTTCCGAGATATGGCACCGGCCTTGCCGGGCGGCGGACACGACAGTATCGTTTGCGCCCAGGCACGCGCCCGCGGCGGTCCTCCGCCGGCCTCGTACCCCCTATCACACGTGTCATCGTGTCGTGATAGTGGGTACTCGTCCCCCTCATGGCCCGAAGGGTGGTTCATGGACCTCGAGACCGACGTGCTCGTCATCGGCGGCGGGGTCGCCGGCTGCGCCACCGCGCTGTATCTCGCGCGCGAAGGGGTCGAGGCCGTGGTTATCGACCGCGCCGACGTCAACGGCGAGGCGTCGGGCGCCAATGCCGGCTCCATCCACTCGCAGATGTCGTTCAACAGCTTCAACGACCAGACCCCGGAATGGATCCAGGAGTACCTGCCGGTCCTGCCGCTGTTGAAGCTCTCGATCGAGGTCTGGAAGGAGCTGGCGGGCGAACTCGACGACGACATCGAGCTGGTGACCGAGGGTGGGCTGATGGTGGCCGAATCCGAGGACCAGATCGCCATCTTGGGACGCAAGGTGGCCTTGGAGAACGGCCAGGGGGTCGAATCGTCGATCATCGGCCGCGACGAGGTCGTCCGCCTCGCGCCCTATGTGTCTGAGCACGTGGTCGGGGCCGAGTTCTGTCCGGGCGAGGGCAAGATCAACCCTCTGCGGGCGACGGTGGCGATCGCGCGGGCCGCCGAGAAGGCGGGCGCCCGAATCCGCCAAATCACCGAGCTCAATGCATTGACGCCCGGAAAAACGGGTTTCGAGGCAACGACCAACCGGGGGCGGATTCGGTGCGCGCGCGTCGTGATCGCCGCGGGCGGCTGGTGCGATTCGATCGGCGATCTTATCGGCATTAAGTTGCCTGCCGGCGGGCGGCCGATCCAAATGAACGTCACCGAGCCGACCGATCATAAGGTCAACCATCTGGTGTACACCGCCGGACGCAAGCTCACGTTCAAGCAGGCCAAGGCCGGCAACCTGATCATCGGCGGCGGCTGGCCCGCGACCTTGAATCCGGCGACCGGCCTGCCGGCGGTGGTGCGCGAAATGCTGCAGGCGAATCTGTGGACGGCGATGCAGGTGGTCCCGGACGTGGCCCATCTGCGCCTCATCCGCACCTGGGCCGGCACCGTGAACGAAACCCCCGACGGCAAGCCGGTTCTGGGGCCGGTTCCCGGTATCCCGGGCCTGTTCGTCAACACTTTCCCCGGCATGGGCTACACCGCCGGGCCTTGCTGCGCGCGCATCCTCGCCGAGGCCATGTGCGGCAAGAACCTGTCGTTCGACATCGCGATCGGCGCGATCGACCGGTTCGCGAGGGCCGATCGCGCGTGAATCGCGCGCCCGGCGACGGGGCTGGACCGTGATCGTCCTCACCGAGACCGATGTCCGCGGGCTCTTGAGCGTCGAGGACTCCTTCGCATGCATCGAAGACGCGTGGCGCCGTTACGGGGCCGAACGCTGGGTCACGTCCACGCCGGCGATGGCCGTGATGGTCGTTCCCGGCGAGGGGCCGACGCCGTGGGGCATCAAGGGGGCGGTGCTGCCGTCGCTTGGGCTGGCCGGGGTCTTCTTCGGCGCCCAGTTCGGCAGCTACACCATCGCCGTCTGCGACAGCCGGACCGGCCTGGTCCTGGGGCTCGTGGAGCAGAGCTGGCTCACCAAGCGGCGCACGGCCGTCACCGCGGCGGTCTCGGCCAAGTATCTCGCCAGGCCCGGCGCCTCGGTGGCGGCGGTGATCGGGGCCGGACGGATCGGCGCCGAAGCGGTCCGAATGCTGGACCACGCGCTCGATCCGGCCGAGATCCGGATCGCGTCCCGCACCCTTGACGGCGCGAACGCTGCCTGCGCGGCGCTCGAGGGCGAGATCGCAGCACCGCTCAGCGCCGCGACGGTCGCGGACGCCGTGAAGGGCGCCGACATCGTCGTCACCCTGACCCTCGCCCGGGCGCCCGTCATCGCGCCCGGCATGCTGAGAGACGGCGCGGTGCTGTGCTCCATGGGCGGGGTTCACGAGGTGGAGTTCGCGGTACTGGCCGAGGTCGACCGGGTGATCGTCGACGAGCTGGACTACGCATTGCTGCGCGGCGACTTCGCCGCCTGGATCGCGCGCGGCGAGATCACGCGGGAAGACTTGGAGACGCGCATCGACGCCGACATGGGCGCGGTGGTCGGCGGCCTGGCGCCGGGGCGAACGGGCGAGGGTGAGCGCATTCTGGCCGTCATCCAGGGGATGGCGGTCTGCGACCTGGCCCAGGCCGCGTTTGTGCTCGAGCGCGCCCGCGAGGCCGGCGTCGGGGTTGAGGTTCCGCTCGAAGCGCAGCGCAGCCTCCCGGCCGGCGAGGACCACGCGCGTATCGCGCGGCTCGTCGCCGAGGGACTGCGCGCACCGGGAAAGGCGCGCTGACCGGGGCCGCGTTGACTCCCACATTCCCGGGTGCTGTGATGGCCGGAAGGCGCGAGCGAGCGGAAGGACGTGCGATGGACGCGGTCGCGGCCGAGAACCGGAAATACGTGCTCTTCCCCTGGTCGAAGCAGGAAACCCTGGCCCCGGTCACGATCACACGCGCCGAAGGCCCCTACTTCTGGGACGCGCAGGGGAGGCGCACCGTCGACTTCGCCAACCAGCTCGTCTGCGTCAACGCCGGCCACCAGCACCCGAAGATCGTCGCCGCCGTCAAGGACCAGGCGGCCACGCTCTGCTACGCCGCGCCCAGCTTCGCGACCGATGTTCGGGGCCGGCTCGCGCGCCTGATCGCCGATGTGACGCCCGGGGATCTGACCAAAACCTACTTTTCCTCGGGCGGCTCGGAGGCGATGGAATACGCGATCAAGATCGCCAAGATGGCGACCGGTCGGCCCAAGATCATCGCCCGCTACCAGTCCTATCACGGCGCCACCTCGGGCGCGGTGAGCCTGACGGGCGACGCGCGCCGGCCTTATAACGAGCCCGGCATGGTGGGTGCGCTGCACGCGTTCGCGCCGCTTTGCTACCACTGCAACTTCGGACAAGAACCGGGCAGTTGCGCGCGCGAGTGCGTGGGCGCGATCGAAGAGCTGGTCGAGTTCGAGAACCCGGACTTCATCGCGGCGATCGTCGTCGAGCCCATCACCGGGCCCGCCAACAACCTGATCGTGCCGGTGGACGATTACCTTCCGCGCCTGCGCGCGCTTTGCGACAAGTACGGAATCCTCCTGATCGCCGACGAGATCATGTCGGGATGGGGACGCACGGGCCGCTGGTTCGGCGTCGACCATTACGGAGTCGTCCCCGACATCCTGGTGACGGCCAAGGGCCTCACGAACTCGGCCGTGCCCTTGGGCGCAACCGTGGTGACAGAAAGGATCGCCGCGTTCATGGACGACAACACGCTGTGGTCGGGGTCCACCTATTCGGGCCACGCGCTCGCGTGCGCGGCCGGGATCGCGGCGATTGGCGTCTATGGCGACGAGGGCCTGGTCGAGAACTCGGCCCGCCTCGGAGACGTGCTGCTTCGCGCGCTCGAAGCGCTCAAGGAAAAGCACGAATGCGTCGGCGACGTGCGTGGCAAGGGCCTGTTCTCAGGCATAGAGCTGGTCCGCGACCGCGAATCGCGGGCGCCGCTGCTACCCGAGCGGACCGAGGCCTTCTTCGCCGCCAGCGGCGGGCTCGGGCGCATCAAAAAGGCGCTCGCGGACAACGGCGTCTACGTCTATTTGCGTCCCAACATGCTCGGCATCGCGCCCGCGCTCTGCATCACCGAGGACCAGCTGCTAGACGGCCTGGCCGGCATCGACAAGGTCCTCGACGTGGCGGATTCGCTGATCGCGGATTCGCGCGCGGCCGCCGCCCAGTAACGACGCCGGCGCGGCGCATCCGGCGCCGCGGACTTGGGCGTCGCCGACATCGACGGGGAGGGAATCGTGGCGCGTCATTTGGTCTGCCTCACCTTTGATTTCGACACCGTGTCGGGCTGGATCGCCCGCGGGCTCACGACGCCGACCCCCATATCGCGGGGCGAGTTCGGCGTGGTCGGGGCGGCGCGCATCCTGGCGCTCCTCGACAAGTACGGGATCCGGTCCACCTGGTTCATCCCCGGCACCGTGATCGAGACCTACCCAGACGAGAGCAAGCGCGCCGTCGACGCGGGCCACGAGATCGCCCACCACGGCTGGACCCACGTGCCCCCTGCCGACTTGAGCCGCGAGAAGGAGGAAGACGGGCTCGCGCGCGGGATCGAATCGATCGAACGGCTCTCGGGCCGCAAGCCGCGCGGCTACCGCTCGCCGTCGTGGGACCTGAGCGAGCACACCATCGAGCTTCTTCTCGAACACGGATTCTTCTACGACACCAGCCTCATGGGCGACGACTACATGCCCTACCGCGCGCGGACCGGCGACGTGATCGCGCTCGAGGAGCCGATGCGCTTCGGCCGGGCGACGCCCCTGATCGAAATGCCCATCAGTTGGACGCTCGACGACTACCCCCACTTCGAATTCGTCCGCACCAAAACCTTCATCCTCGAGGGCATGCGCGCCGCAAGCGGCGTGCTCGAGAACTGGTTCGACGACTTCGACTACATGACCCGTATCACCGAGTGGGGCGTGCTCACCTACACGTTCCATCCCTACGTCATCGGCCGCGGCCACCGCATGCTGCTCTTGGAGCGCCTCATCCTCAAGCTGTTGGAGCACGGCGCGATCTTCACCACCATGGAGGACGCAGCCGACGAGTACGCCGAACGCTTCCCCCTGTCGGGATGACGAAAAGGGCGCGATCCGGCGGCGCGGCGACCAGGCTCGCCGTCCTCGACGACTATCACGGCGCGGCGCTGGCGATGGCGGATTGGTCGGGCCTATCCGATCGCTGCGCGATCACCGTCTTCGACGACCACCTGGCGGACGAGGTCGCGGTCGCGGCCCGGCTCGGGCCGTTCGCGATCGTCTGTATTATGCGCGAACGCACGCCGTTCCCACGCGCGTTGCTGGCCAGGCTGCCCCAGCTTCGCCTGCTGGTTACCACCGGCATGGGCAACCACGCACTCGATCTGACCGCCGCCACAGAGCTGGGCGTCCTGGTCTCGGGCACCCGGGGCGCCCCGCTGCGCACGGCGGAGCTGACCTGGGGCCTGATCCTGGCGCTCGCGCGCAACATCGTGCTCGAGGACCGCGCGATCCGGAACGGCGCGTGGGGGCGGACCATCGGCCAGGACCTGATCGGCCGCCGGCTCGGCCTCGTGGGCCTCGGGCGCCTCGGCACCCGGGTCGCGCTGATCGGCAAGGCGTTCGGCATGGAGCCGGTCGCGTGGTCCGAGAACCTGACGCCCGAGCTGGCCGAGGAAAGGGGCGCGCGCTGGGTGGACAAGGAAGCATTGTTCGCTGAATCGGACGTCGTCAGCGTGCACCTGGTCTCGAG
>JAKZXM010000316.1:0-2597 GCA_047514975.1 Rhodospirillales bacterium | reverse complement strand
GCACCACCATGATGCGGGTGAACGACGTGACCATGATCAGTATCGACGGCGCGAGGCTCAACACCGTGATCAGCGCGATCAATTGGATGATTCGCGCGGTCGCGGAACCCTGCTGGTCGCCGAGGTCGAGGCTGATCATCTGAGCCGAGGCGGGCGCGTTCATGGCGAGGGCCGCAACCCCGACGCCGAGAACGACGAGACCGACGAGAAGCGGGTACGGCCGCATCAAAGAGAATCCGCCTCGACCCGCTTGAACGCGGGCATCGCGGAGGTATCTTCGGCGCGGTCCACGGGCGGCGCGGGAACTCCGCTTTCGACGACGATGTCCGTGGTTCCGCCCAAAAGGACCAGGTGTTCCGTCGAATCACGCTTGAACAGGACGAGCTTGCGCTTCGCGTCCACCGGCATGATCTCGACGATGGCGAGCCGTTTTTGCTTGCCGATTTTCTTGGCCGAGGCGTAACCGAACCCGAAGCGCCGGGCGACGGCGGTCAGCACCCCGATCAGCGCGAGCACGAAGACGAGGGCGAGGGCGAACCGAAGGTAGACGTCGATCTCCATGTGGTGCGGTCCCTCAAAAGTCCCCCGGCGAACGAGGCGGCAGCCGGCGCTCGCCCGACTTCAGATTCAGTCGCCGGCGTTGGAATAGGCCCCCAAGGCGTGCGCCCGGGCTTCGGCGGTCCCCGCCGAGGACGTGGCTTCGATCCTCGGGGTGACCGCGCCCGCGAGCTCGTCGAGGGCGGCGATCAAGCCGGTGAGCGATCGCCGCAGCTCGGCCGGATCGTCGGGCCGCGAGCCCCGAACGGCGCCGCACAGGCGCCCGATCCGTCGCTCCAAGGCGGCGAGGTCGAAGGCCCGGTTTTCGCCCGCAAGCTTGCGGGCCGCCGCGATCAAGGCGTCGATTTTTTCAACCTCGCCGGGGAATTCGCGTGCGTTCATGTCTCTTGACTCCGCGTCCGCCCCATCACGGGGCTGTAATGGCGGTCGGCGGATCGGGCTCTCCCGGTCCGTCCGTCGGTGGCGGTAGCGATCCGTTGGCCCGGTAGACGTAGGCCAGGATTTCGGCGACCGCCGCGAACGCTTCGAGCGGGATTTCGCTGTCGACGTCGACGTGGCTCAGCAGTTCGGCAAGGTCCGCGTCCTCGCGGACCCGGATTCCCTGCGCGAAGGCGATCGCCAGGATCTGTTCGGCAACGGAACCGCGACCGCTCGCCACGACCTTGGGCACGGCACCGCGTTCGGGTTCGGAACCGAGCGCGACCGCGATCGGTGTCTTCTTGCGTTGCCTTCGATCGTCGTTCGGGTTCGACACCCGGCTCCTCCGTCGGCGGCCGACACCGCGTCCTGGGGCCCAAATACTCGGCCATCATGCTTTAAAAACGGTTAAGCTGCGCGTTCGCGTGGACGTTGGGACGGATGTTCCGGGAACCCTGCATCCGTGCGTGGGACTGCGAGACCGGCATGGAGGCGAACGGCGCATCGCCAAGGCGTTCGGCGGGGCGGCGTCCCCCTTCGGTTTTTGTAATCGTCTTCGCCGCCGCCGCGTCGTTTGTCGCGCCAACGGCACCCGATGCGCGGGCGACCGAAAAGGTGGATCTCGAGCTGATCCTCGCGATCGACGTTTCGGCGAGCGTCGATCTCGACGAGGCGAAATTGCAGCGCCGGGGATACGTGGCCGCCCTTGCCAACCCGCGGCTCGTGCGCGCGGTCGAAGCGGGACACCACGGCCGCGTCGCGATCGCCTATTTCGAATGGTCCGGCACGGAATATACCCGGATCATCGCCGAGTGGACCGTGGTCTCCGACACCGAGAGCGCGCTGGATCTCTCGCTTCAGCTCGCGAACGCTCCGGTGGCGACGGCGCATCGCACCTCCATCAGCAACGCCATCGCGTTTGCGTTGGCGATGTTCGATTCCAACGCCTATGAGGGGAGCCGGCGCGTCCTCGATATCTCGGGCGACGGCGCGAACAACGTTGGCCCGCCGGTGAACGAGGCCCGCGACTTCGCGGTGACGGCCGGGATCACGATCAACGGCCTTCCGGTGATGAATCGCGCGTTCACCCGATTCGGCGGGCCGACCGTGGCCGATCTGGATCTCTACTATGAAAACTGCGTCATCGGCGGTCCCGGAGCCTTCATCATCGTCGCCGACGACTTCCAGGACATCGAGCGCGCCATTCGAAGAAAGCTGATCCTCGAGATTGCCGGCCGGGCACCGATCCGGCCGCCGGTCGAACCCGCCCGCCGATGGTCGGGGCGAAACCCGAACGCGTCCGGCGCGTTGCGGACGGTTGCCGCCCGCCGCCCGCCGCCGTGCGACGTCGGCGAGCTCATTTTCGACGACGTGTCCAGGCCGTGACCGGCGCGCGACAGTGCCTGGCCATGGTGGCGTCGCTTGGTGTTCGGGTCGCGGTCCTCGCGCTCGGCCTGGGCGCGTTCGCAGCGACGGATCTCGCCGCCGACGAGCCGGTGGATCTCGAGATCGTGCTCGCGGTCGACGTTTCCGGAAGCATCGACAAGGTCGAGGGGCAACTTCAGCGCGAAGGCTATATCGCCACGTTCCTCGACTCCCGTGTCGCCGCCGCCATCGGCGCC
>JAKZXM010000315.1:0-4981 GCA_047514975.1 Rhodospirillales bacterium | reverse complement strand
CCGGCAAACCGAAAGCTGGTGGCAGCAGTTCGTCGGCGAGGCCATCGTCGGTGAGATGACCGGAGAGCAGCTGGCGATGCTGCCGGCGCGGGTGGAATCGTTCGCCCGCTACCGCGAACGCGTGCCCGACGGCCAGCTCCTGGTCCCCACCGTACCGGGCACGCGCGCCTATTCGGAGAATCCCTATCCCTGGTACGATTCGAGCGCGGTGCCTCGATTTTTCCGCGGCGAGTTGCCCGACGACATCGAGCCCATGGCCCGGGTGGTCTCCGTGAACGGCGCGGCGTGGAGCCTCGCGCTGCTTCGCGACAAGGGCATGGTCACCGCGGGCGACATCGTGCTGACGTGGGAGGCCGGCCAGAACTCGGCCCTCGATTCGCCTGTCATCGCGAATGGCCGCGACGTCGGCAACGTCGTGGTGCAGCGCCGCCGCGGCGACGTCCTCGAAGACGTGGTCCACGACGTCACCTTCGCTTTCGTCTTCAATGCGTTCTTTCCCGACGGCGTAATTCACCAATAGGCCCCGCGGCGCGTCCTGGCGTGACCGTTCACACCGACCCTTTGCCCGCACGGGCGACGGGGCCGGGCGCGCTCGGCCACTGGCACTGCGATCGCCGACGGAGTACATTTAAAGGGCGGGACAAATGGCGGGACCGGATGGGTGGAATCCGGCCCGAGGAACGGATTTTCGCGCGTGTCGAGCAAAGACGGCAATCTTCCGAGCCGACCGTCGAGCACGACGGAGGTCGAGGCGTTCCTCAATAAACTCGCCAAGACCCCGGCGAACACGGCGGCCGGGAAAAGAGGCCGCCTGATTTTCGCAATGGACGCCACGGCCAGCCGCCAACCGAGTTGGGATCACGCCTCTCGGATCCAGGGCGAGATGTTCTCGGCGACCTCCGACCTTGGCGGGTTGGAAATCCAGCTCGTGTACTACCGCGGGTTCGGAGAGTTCAAGGCGAGCCCGTGGCTTACCGAATCCAACGCCCTGCTCAAGATGATGACGTCGACGTTCTGCCTGGCCGGCGAAACCCAGATCGCAAAGGTGCTCAAGCACGCCGTCAACGAAACCCGGACGAATCGCGTGAACGCGCTCGTCTTCGTCGGCGACAGCATTGAAGAAGACGTGGACAAGCTCGGCGCCATCGCCGGCGAGCTCGGGCTCCTGGGCGTGCCCGCGTTCATGTTCCACGAAGGCGACAACCCGCTGGCCGCCTTCGCCTTCCAACAGATCGCGCACCTGACGAACGGCGCGTGTTGCCGGTTCGACGCCAGCAGCGCCAAGGTGCTGCGCGAGCTTCTGGGCGCGGTCGCCGTATTCGCCGCCGGCGGCCGTCCCGCGTTGGAGGATTTGGCCAAGCGCCAGGGCGGAGAGGCGCTGCGAATCGCCCATCAAGTCAGAGGATCGTGACCGCGTGGTCTCGTACTTCGTCTTCGGCATCGCCTTGCTGGCCGGACTGCTTCTCGTTGCCCGGTGGTTCGCCACCGCCGAGCCCGCGGTTCTGGTCAAGGTGGTCAAAAGGCTCGTTCTCGGGATCGTCCTTGGGGTCATCGTCTTCCTCGCCGTGACCGGACGGTTGGGATGGGCGCTGATGGCGCTGCCGGTCTTGGTGCCGTGGTTTTTCCGCCTTCGCGGCGTCGCGCGCACGGCCAAGAATTTCTCGCGCATGGCGTCGGGCGCCTCGCGTCGGACCGGCCAGAAATCCGAGGTGCAGACCCGCTTTTTGTACCTCACGCTCGACCACGACACCGGCGAGATGATGGGCGACGTCGTGGCGGGCGCGTACCGCGGCCGCCGGATCGAGGAGATGTCGCCGGACGAGCTGATCGAGCTTCTGTCCGAGTGCATGGGCGCCGACGAGCAGTCGGCGCAGGTGCTCGAGGCCTATCTCGATCGCGTTCATTCCGATTGGCGGACTTACGCGTCGGCGTCGGCCGGCGCCGGCGGCGGAAAGCGGGCTTCGGCAAGCGGTTCCATGAGCCGCGAGGAGGGCTACCAGGTCCTCGGCCTCGAAGAGGGCGCCGGCGCCGAGCAGATCAAGGAGGCCTACCATCGCCTGATGGCCGGCACCCATCCCGACCGGGGCGGTTCGACTTACCTCGCCGCCAAGATCAACCAGGCCAAGGACGTCCTTCTCGGCGATTGATCGCGGGCGGGTGCATGTGGCAGAACAGGCGCGCCCGGCGCCACCGATCCGTCCCGGACCCTCGGTCAAATCCACGCGAGGCCTTTTCATGGTAAAGCCCGTCGTCAAGGCGGTGTTCCCCGTTGCCGGGCTGGGCACGCGCTTCCTGCCGGCGACCAAGTCGATTCCGAAGGAAATGCTGCCGGTCGTGGACAAGCCCCTCATCCAATACGCGCTCGAGGAGGCCCGGGATGCGGGCATCGAGGAGTTCGTCTTCGTCACGGGTCGCGGCAAAAGCGCCCTGGAGGATCACTTCGAGCATTCGGTCGAGCTCGAGCACGCCTTGCGCGAGCGCGGCAAGGACGCCGAGCTCCGTTCGATCCTCGACTTCCTGCCGCCGCCCGGCGCGCTTGCGACGGTCCACCAGCACGAGGCCCTGGGCCTGGGTCACGCGGTATGGTGCGCGCGCCCGCTGATCGGCGACGAAGCCTTCGCGGTCATCCTGGCCGACGATCTGATCATGGCGGAGCCGGGGTGCCTGCGGCAGTTGATGGATGTCTACGCCGAGACGGGCGGCAACGTGGTCGCCGTCGAGGACGTTCCCCGCGAGCACACGAGCCGGTACGGAATCCTGGACGTGGTGGCGGACGACGGCCGCCTGGCGCGGGCGCAGGGGCTGGTCGAAAAACCGCCTCCGGACGAGGTGCCGTCGACCTTGTCGATCATCGGCCGGTACGTTCTTCAGCCCCAGGTCTTCCGCCACCTCGACCGCCAGCAGCGGGGCGCCGGCGGCGAGATCCAGTTGACCGACGCCATGGCCGCGACGATCCCCGAGGTCCCGTTTCACGGGTTGCGGTTCGACGGGCGCCGGTTCGACTGCGGGGCGAAGGCCGGATTCGTCGTCGCCAACGTCGCGTTCGCGCTCGCGCGCCCCGATCTTGCGCCGGCGGTTCGCGAGGCGCTGGATTCGCTTGTAAGGTCCGCCCGATGACGACACGAACGCGGCCCGCGCCGGCTCGCGGTGCCGAGCGAGAGGGGGTTCCATGCGCATCGCAATGATCGGAACGGGATACGTCGGCCTGGTGTCGGGGGTGTGCTTCTCCGAATTCGGATTCGACGTGGTGTGCGTGGACAAGGACACCGACAAGATCGGCCGCCTGGGCCGGGGCGAGATGCCCATTTTTGAGCCCGGCCTCGACAGCCTGGTCGCCGCCAACGTCGCCGCGGGACGGCTTTCGTTCGCCGTGGACCTCGGACCCGCCGTCGGCGCCGCCGACGCCGTGTTCATCGCCGTCGGCACGCCTTCGCGGCGCGGCGACGGCCATGCCGACATCAGCTTCGTCGAAGAGGCGGCGCGCGAGATCGCCGGCGCGCTCGACGGTTATACGGTCGTTGTGACCAAGTCCACGGTGCCCGTGGGCACCGGCGACCTGGTCGAATCGATTCTCGGCGAGAGATGTCCGGACGGCGATTTCGAGGTGCTTTCGAACCCCGAATTCCTGCGCGAAGGATCGGCGATCAACGATTTCATGCGCCCCGACCGGATCGTGATCGGCGGCGCGACGCCACGCGCCGAGGCGGTGATGCGCCAAGTTTATCGGCCGCTCAATCTGATCGAGACGCCCATGATATTCACGTCGCGGCGCACAGCCGAGCTGATCAAATATACCGCGAACGCATTTCTGGCGACCAAGGTCACGTTCATCAACGAGATCGCCGATCTATGCGAGCGGGTGGACGCCGATATCCAGGACGTGGCCAAGGGTATCGGCCTCGACGGCCGGATCGGCGGCAAGTTCCTTCATGCCGGTCCGGGTTTCGGGGGCTCGTGCTTTCCAAAGGACACGCTCGCCCTGGTGCGCACGGCCGAGGAGGCGGACAGTCCGCTGCGCATCGTTCGCGCGGTCGTCGAAATCAACGACGCCCGCAAGGCGCGCATGGCGCGCAAGATTATCGACGCCTGCGGCGGCTCGGTCGAGGGCCGGACCGTCGCCGTCCTCGGGGTCGCCTTCAAGCCCAACACCGACGACATGCGCGAAGCGCCGAGCCTCGACATCATCCCCGCGCTTCAGGCCGCCGGCGCCACCGTCCGCGCCTTCGATCCCGAAGCCATGGACGAGGCCAAAACCCTGCTCGAAGGCGTCACCTGGTGCGCCGACGCCTACGACGCCATGAAGGACGCCCATGCGCTCGCGATCCTCACCGAATGGAACGAGTTCCGGGCGCTGGACCTCAATCGCGCCAAGGCGATCATGAAAGACGGCGTTATGGTCGATTTGCGCAACATCTACCGCCCGGAAGAAGTGATGTCGGCGGGATTTACGTACGTGAGCGTCGGCCGCGCGATCGCCGGGGCGCGGCACGAGCGGGTCCCGGCCGAGTGAAGGTGCGAGCGTGGGACATCGCCTCGATCCGTCGATCCTCCGCGAATACGACATCCGCGGAATCGTCGGCGAAAGCCTGAACGCCGAAGACGTCCGCGCCATCGCCCGCGGCTTCGGAACCATGATCGCCGACGCCGGCGCGGCCACCGTCGCCGTCGGCTGCGACGGCCGGACCACGTCGCCCGCGCTCGAGTCGGCCCTGGTGGACGGGCTCGCGGCGTGCGGTCATTCGGTGGTGCGGACGGGGCTTGGGCCGACGCCCATGCTCTATTACGCCGCCCACGTGCTCGAGGCGGACGCGGGCCTCATGGTCACCGGCTCGCACAATCCGCCCGAATACAACGGCATCAAGATTGTCCGTGACGGGCTGCCGTTCTACGGCGCCGACATCCAGAAGCTCGGCCGGGTGGTGGCGGGCGGCGAATTCACGTCCGGACACGGTCGCGTCGAGGACCGGCCCATGGCCGAGGC
>JAKZXM010000314.1:0-5636 GCA_047514975.1 Rhodospirillales bacterium | reverse complement strand
AGCTGGCCGAGGCCGAGGGCGGCCTGGAGGTTGGTGAGCTTGAAGTTGTAGCCGACGACCGGGTGCTGGTCGTCGCCCCCGGTGCCGCGCACGGGCCGCCCCTGGTCCTTGAGCTGGCGAAGCCGCAAGTGCAGCGCGTCGTCGTCGGTGATCACCATGCCGCCCTGGCCGGTGGTAATCAGCTTCATGGGCGAGAACGAGAGGCAGCCCATCGCCCCGAAGGTCCCCAGCGCGCGTCCGTTGCGGCGCGAGAGAAAAGCCTCGGCCGCGTCCTCGACCACGGTGACGCCGTTGGCGGCGGCGATCGCCATGATGGCGTCAAGCTCGGCGCCCCGCCCGCTGACGTGCACCGGCACCACGGCCTTGGTCCGGGGCGTGATCGCCTCGGCGAAGGCCGCCGGGCTCATGGTCAGGGTCTCGGGCTCGATGTCGACGAGGATCGCCTTGGCGCCGGCCATGCCCACCGCGTTGGCGGTGGCGATGAAGGTGGCGTCGGGAACGATCACCTCGTCGCCCGGCCCAACGCCCACGGCCACCAGCGCCAGGAAGATCGCGGACGTGCAGTTGGTGACGCCGACCGCGTGGCGGCAACCCAACAGCTCGGCCACGCGGCGCTCGAACCGCGTCGTCACGTCGCCGTCGTTGACGAAGTTGCTCGCCAGCACTTGGACGACGAGGTCCCGTTCGGCCTCGCCGATCTCCGGTTCCCACCAAGGAATGGTTTTCAGCGCGCGTGTCCCCGCGAATTCGCAAACGGCTTGAAGGTGCCGATTCTTGTAGGCGAGCGGCGCAGCGCTTGTAAAGCGCGGATCGCTTCTTTCGAGCCCGGTCGCGGAATAGTCTTTTGCGTTCTTGTGTTGCGCGCGCAGCCCCGAGGCCGATAATCGGGCGCGGCCGCGACAAAAGTTCGCGCGGGCGCGCGCCGGCACACGCACTTCAATCGCAAGGAGCATCCCATGGACGCGCAAACCTTCGACAAGAGCAAACTGCCCTCGCGTCACGTCACCGAGGGGCCGGAGCGCGCGCCCCATCGCTCGTACTACTACGCCATGGGCCTCGCAGAAGAGGAGATCCACCGCCCGCTGGTGGGCGTGGTCACCACTTGGAACGAGGCCGCGCCATGCAACATCGCGCTCTCGCGCCAGGCCCAGGCGGCCAAGGCGGGGGTCGCGGCCAGCGGCGGCACGCCGCGCGAATTCACCACCATCACCGTCACCGACGGCATCGCCATGGGCCACCAGGGCATGAAGTCGTCGCTCGTCAGCCGCGAGGTGATCGCCGATTCAGTTGAGGTTACGGTACGCGGGCATTGTTACGACGCGCTGGTCGGCGTCGCCGGCTGCGACAAGTCGTTGCCGGGCCTGATGATGGCGATGCTGCGCCTCAACGTCCCCTCGGTCTTCATGTACGGGGGCTCCATCCTTCCCGGGCGCTTTCAAAACCGCGACGTGACCGTGGTCGACGTGTTCGAGGCGGTGGGACGCCACAGCGCCGGCACCATGAGCGAAGACGAGCTGAACGCGCTGGAATGTGTCGCCTGCCCCTCGGCCGGCTCGTGCGGCGGCCAGTTCACGGCCAACACCATGGCCTGCGTCTCGGAAGCCATGGGCCTGGCGCTGCCGGGTTCGGCCGGCGCGCCGGCGCCTTACGAATCGCGCGACGCCTTCGCACACGCCTCGGGCGAGGCGGTGATGGACCTGCTGGCCCGGGCCTTGCGGCCGCGCGATATCGTCACCCGGGCCGCGCTCGAGAACGCCGCTGTCGTGGTCGCGGCCTCGGGCGGGTCCACCAACGCGGCGCTGCACCTTCCCGCCATCGCCCACGAGGCGGGGATCGACTTCGACATGCTGGACGTCTGCCAGGTCTTCCGCAAAACGCCCTACATCGCCGACTTGAAACCCGGCGGGCGGTACGTCGCCAAGGACATGTACGAGGCCGGCGGCATGCCGGTCCTGATGAAGACCTTGCTCGAGAACGGGTATCTGAACGGAGACTGCGTGACGGTGACGGGCAAGACCCTGGCCGAGAACATGGCCCAGGTCACCTTCAACGAAGACCAGGACGTCATCCGGCGCGCCGACAAACCTCTTTCGCCGACGGGTGGCATCGTCGGCCTCGTGGGCAACCTCGCGACGGACGGCGCGGTGGTGAAGGTGGCGGGCACCAAGAAGCTTTCGCACCGCGGTCCCGCGCGAGTGTTCGACACCGAAGAGGCCTGCTTCGACGCGGTGATCCGGCGCGACTACAAGTCGGGCGAGGTTCTGGTGATCCGCTACGAAGGCCCCAAGGGCGGACCCGGCATGCGCGAGATGCTTTCCACCACGGCGGCGCTTTCGGGCCAGGGCGTGGGCGACGAGGTGGCGCTGATCACCGACGGGCGGTTCTCGGGCGGCACGCGCGGGCTATGCGTCGGCCACGTCGGCCCCGAGGCGGCGGTCGGCGGGCCGATCGGGCTTCTGGTTGACGGCGACGTGATCGTGATCGACGCGGACAAGGGCGTCCTCGAGGTCGAGCTTTCGCCCGATGAACTCGAAAACCGGCGCAAGGCTTGGAAGGCGCGCACGACCGACTATCAGTCGGGGACGCTTTGGAAGTACGCCCAGACCGTGGGCGACTCCCGCCGGGGCGCCGTGACCCATCCGGGCGCGGGCGCCGAAACCCACTGCTACGCCGATATTTGACCCATTTCTTGACGCAAGCGGATCCGGGATGACCGATCGCGGCGGCGATACGCCCGAACTGGACGTCGAATTCGCCCGCGCCCACTTCCCGGCGCTGGCGGACGGCTGGGCGTTCTTCGAGAACGCGGGCGGGTCCTACGTCCCGCGCTCGGTGATCGAGCGCGTCACCGCCTACATGACCGAGTCCCAGGTTCAGCCCGGGGCGGGCTACGCACCGTCGGCGGCGGCGGCCGAGCGCATGGCCGAAGGCCGCCTGGCCGTCGCCCAGATGATCAACGCGCACGCGGACGAGGTGTTGGTCGGGCCGTCGACCACGGCCAACGTGTATGCGCTCGGCCACGCGATCCGGCCCTGGCTCGAGCCCGGCGACGAGGTGGTGGTGACCGATTTGGACCACGAGGCGAACAACGGCGCCTGGCGCCGCCTCGCCGAGATCGGCGCCGTGGTCAAGGAATGGCGGGTGGACCCGGCGACGGCCGAGCTGGACCCCGCGGCGCTGGAGCCGCTGCTCGGTCCCCGAACCCGACTCGTCTGCGTCACCCATTGCTCCAACATCACAGGCGCCTTCAACGACATCGCCGCGATCGCACGCATGGTGCACGCGGCGGGCGGGCTTCTGTTCGTCGACGGCGTCGCCATCGCGCCGCACCGCGCCATCGACGTGCGCGCGCTCGACGTCGACTTCTACGCATTCAGCCCCTACAAGGTCTACGGCCCCCATCTCGGCGTGCTCTACGGCAAGCGCGAGCACCTGATCGCCGCCGAGGGCCAGAACCACTTCTTTTTCCGCGCGGGCGACGTCCCCGACAAGATCGCGCCGGGATACGCCAACCACGAGCTGACGGCGGGCCTCGCCGGCATCGCCGATTACTTCGATCAGCTCCACGCCCATCACTTCGCGCCCGCCGCGAACACCTTTCACGAGCGCGCGTGCGACGTGTTCGGGCTGTTCGCCGACCACGAGGCGCGGCTGGCGGGCCGGTTCGCGGACTTTCTCGCGTCCGAGCCCCGGTTCCGGCCGATCGGGCGCGCCGGCGGAGCGGCGGCCGCGCGCGCGCCGATCTTTTCGTTCACGGTCCGGGGAATGAAATCGGCGCAGCTTCCGCCAAGGCTCGAGGCCGCGAAAGTGGCGATCCGCAACGGCGACTTCTACGCGGTCCGCTTGATGGGGGCGCTGGGGCTGGATGCGGATGACGGCGTCGTCAGGGCGAGCATGGTGCATTACAACAGCGCCGAGGACGTGGACCGTCTCATCGACGGCCTGGAAAAGGCGCTTGGATGACGCCTCGCCCAAGGCCCAAGCGCGGGCGTCGCGCGCGGGCCGGCGCTGGGGCCGGCGTCGCGGTCGCGCTTGCGCTTGTCTTCGCAGCGAGCGCCTGCTCGGCCCCCGGGCATAAGCCGGGCGCGCCCTATCACCACACCACGGCCGGGTTCCGCAATCCCGAGGGAAGCCCCGAACGGCAGTGGTCGTGGCGCAGGCTGCCGTGGATATTGGGCCGATTGTTCGCTTCGGCGCGCGACATCGAGCCGCCGCCCAACCACGTGGTTCCCGCCGACGAGGCGCTTGCCGCGCTCCGCGCGATGAAGGACCGCGATACGCTCACCTGGATCGGCCACAACACCGTGCTCTTGCGGATCGGGGGTGCCACCGTGCTGACCGATCCGTGGTTCACCGACTACGCCTCGCCGATCCGCCCCATCGGCCCCAGGCGCTACGTGCCTCCGGGCATCGCGATCGAGGCGCTTCCGCCCATCGACGTGGTCGTGGTCTCGCACGGCCATTACGATCATCTGGACATTCCCACGATCGAATCGCTTGCCAACCGCGAACGGATCACGGCCGTCGTGCCGCTCGGCTTGGGCCGCTATTTCACCGAACGCGGGTATGGGCGCGTGGTCGAGCTCGACTGGTACGAAGAGACGGTGGCCGCGGGGCTCAATATCACCGCGCTTCCGGTGATCCACTGGTCGAAGCGCTCTTTGTTCAAGTCCAACGATACGCTTTGGGCCGGCTTCGCGATCGAACGGCCCGGCGGCCTAAGGGTTTATTTCGGCGGCGACGCGGAATACGGCCCCATCTACGGCGAGATCGCGGACCGATACGGGGGCTTCGACGTGGGCGTGCTTTCGATCGGCGCCTTCCTTCCCCGGTTCGTCATGAACGGGGCGCATTGCGTGCCCCGCGCGTGTGTCGGGATCGGCACCGAGCTCGGCGTTCACACCCTGGTCGGAATCCACTGGGGCACGGCGCCGCTCGGCTCCGACGGCCCCCTCGAGGCGGCGATAAGGTTCCGCGCAGGCGCCAAGGACGCCGGGATCGCAGACGACCGGGTCTGGCTGTTGAAGATCGGCGAGACCCGCGAGCTCCGCGAACGCCCGAATTGATTCGGAAGCGTTGGCGCGCCTCGGACCCAGCGCCACGTCGAGCCGCACGCCTGAATTTTCGTCCGTTTCCGAAGAAGCCGCGCGCCTGTCGTGTCTCAGTTTGAATTTTGACGTGCTGAAAGCGCGAAGCCGACTCGCATATCGGCCAATCGTCCGAATGCGGTCATCGTTCTGGTGCGGCCATTGAGTCCACACATAGCCAACAGCGGACCTGGGGACGAGGAATAAACGCCGCAGATTTTCCGCAAATCGGCTGTACGGAAAACTCCCTTGAAGGGACGTTGAGCGCGGACGAGATCGAGGCGCCCTTGAGACCCGAGCGCAAGGAACGCGACCCCCTGAGCTGACCGCGCGACACCGCGCGAAGCCTCATCGCCCGGGTCTCAGGGACGCTGCGAGGTCGTGTCCCACGAGGTGGTGTAGCTGGTTGGCGGTTGGTCATCGGCGCTCTCCGGTAGGGTCTGGCTTCGAGACCAACCCTTGACCGGAGAGAGCACCGATGACCGAAGATATGATAAGCCTGCGCACGTTCGTGGAGAAGACCCCGGACGCGGACCTGCTGCGTGAGAT
>JAKZXM010000313.1:0-3109 GCA_047514975.1 Rhodospirillales bacterium | reverse complement strand
GGCCTACACGGTGCTCGGCGAGAAGATCCGCGTCCGCCGGATCGCCGCGCTGGTGGCGGGCTTCGCCGGCACCATGGTGGTTCTGCGCCCGGGGATAATCGAGGTCGGCACCGGGCCGTTGCTGATCCGGTTATCGGCCGTCGCGTTCGGGGGCATGATGATCGCCATCAAGATGCTTTCGCGCACCGAGAGCAGTATCACCATCACCGTCTACATGGCGGTGTTCACGACGCCTTTGACCTTTATCGTGGCGCTGTTCGTGTGGCAAACGCCGACGTGGTCGCAGCTGGGCGTCATGGCGGCGATCGGTTTTCTTTCCACGTTTATCCACCTGTGCCTGGCCCAGGCGATCAAGGAAGCCGACATGACCGCGGTTCTTCCCATCAACTTCACTTCCCTGATCTGGGCCGCGGTCATAGGGTTCGCGATCTTCGGCGAGACCCCGGACGCCGGCACCTGGATCGGCGGAACGATCATCTTCGTCGCCGTCGTCTCCATCGCCTTTCTCGAGAGGCAGCCGCGAGGCAAGACCGCGCCGCCGGCGCCCGATTGAGGTGCGCGGACGGCCCCCGGATGGGCGCGTGAGCGACGACCCCCTTCCTGCGGCGCGGCCGCCGATCCGAAGTGGCGCCGCGCCCGCCGCCGAGGCGCCGAGGACCACGCGGGGCATGGCGTTCATGCTTCTCGCCGCACTCGGGGTCGCGGCAATGAACGCGTGCGTTCGGCACGTCTCGAGCGAGTTGCATCCCTTCGAGATCGCCTTCTTCCGTTCGCTCTTCGGTCTCGCCGTTCTGGCGCCGGTCTTCCTTCGCGTCGGCTTCGCGCCGCTCCGCACCCGGAAGCTCCACGTGCACGCCGTCCGCGGCGCCCTGATCGCGGCCTCGATGATGACCGGCTTCTGGGGGCTCAGCCTGGTTCCGCTCGCCAAGTTCACCGCGCTCTTTTTTTCGGCGCCGCTGTTCGGCACGGTTCTCGCCTGGATCGCGCTTCGCGAACGGGTGCGCGTTGCGCGGCTGGTTGCGATGGCGGTGGGTTTCGCCGGGACCCTGATCATCCTGCGCCCGGGCGGGACCGGGTTCGATCCGGCACGGTCCTGGTGGTGATGGCGGCTGTGCTGTGGGGCGTCGGGATGATTGTGATCAAGGTGTTGGCGCGAACCGAAAGCAACGTGACGATCACTTTCTACGTCTATCTCTTCGTTACCCCGATCGCGTTCGCGGCGGCGCTTCAGTTCTGGCAGACGCCGACGATCGAACAGCTCGCTTGGCTCGCCCTCATCGGCGCGTTGGGAACCACGGTCCACATGAGCCTCGCGCAAGCGTTCCGCGACGCGGATGTGACAGCGGTGTTGCCGCTCGAGTTCACGAAGCTGATTTGGGCGTCGGCGATCGGCTTCGCCGCCTTCGCCGAAATACCCGATCTGTGGACCTGGGTCGGCGGGGGCGTGATCTTCTCGTCCGCCGCCTTCATCGCCCATCACGAGCGTCCAGGCGGTCCCGTCGGGGCGTCCGAACGGAATGGGACTTGAGACATGAATGCGAGGGAAGGCGGCGGCGAAACCCTCAAGGGAATGGCGTTCATGGGCGTCTCGACCATGGCGGTCGCCTCGGTGAACGCCATCGGCCACCACGTCTCCGTCGAAATCCACCCCTTCGAGATCGCGTTCTTCCGAAGCATGATCTCTATTTTTGTCCTTGCGCCCGCGATCGTTCGCCGGAAATTTGCCCCGCTCAGGACCCGCCGGCCGGCCCTGCTGGCGGCGCGCGGCCTTCTCGACGGCGCATCCGCGCTGTTCTTCTTCCTCGCGCTAAGCCTGTCCCCGCTAGCGAAGGTGACCGCGCTCAGCTTCTCCGCGCCCCTGTTCGCCACGCTTCTTGCGGTACTTTTCTTGGGCGAGGTTCTTCGCATCCGCCGCATCTCGGCGCTCCTGATCGGATTCGCAGGCACGCTTGTGATCCTTCGCCCCGGGCTCGTCTCCCTCGACTCGGGCTCCATGTCCATGCTGGGTTTCGCGGCCCTTTGGGGCGGCGCGATGGTGCTTACCAAGGGGCTGTCGCGGACCGAATCGAGCCTCACCATCGCGCTCTACTCGGCACTCGTCATCACGCCGTTCGCGTTGCTCGCGGCGCTGCCGTTCTGGACGACGCCGAGCCTTACCCAGCTCGCCTGGCTCGTGCTGATCGGGTTTCTGAGCAGCCTGCGCCAAGTGACGCTTGCCGAGGCGTTCCGTCACGCCGACGCCACCGCCGTCCTGCCGCTCGACTTCACCAAGCTGATCTTCGCCGCCGTCATCGGCGCCGTCGCCTTCGGCGAGATCCCGAGCGCGTGGACGTGGGCGGGCGGCATCTTGATCTTCGTCGGCGGGACCGCCATCGCCTACGGTGAACGGCGATAGAAGGCGGCCGCGTTCAGCGGACGGGCGCTTGGAAAAGAAAGAGCTCCCGCAAAGTGTGGTATAGGATGGCGATCATTTGTCTCCGTTTGCGTTGTCGCTATACACGCGAACGATAATCTCGGGCCGATGACCGAAGCACCGGATATTGTCGAAAAACGCCAGTTCGAGCGCTATCCGCTCATGCTCGAGTCCACGGTTTCGGTCGGGCAAGCGGTCCTCGACTGCGTGATCTTCAATATCTCCGCCGGTGGCGCGAAGATACGCTTGAAGGGGTCCGAGATTCGTCCGAAAAATGACCAGATCGAATCCATCGTCCTGCACATTCCCGGTTTCGGAGAATTTGAAGGCAGGATTGTTTGGACCGATGACGAATACGTTGGAATCCAATTCCGAGAGTCTCATAAGACGATGGTGAATCTCGTCATTGAGAACGCTTCGTAAGGCCGGCGTTTCGCGCCGCAATGTCCGCTCCAACCCACACAGCAGACCAGTTTCAGGACTGACGCCAGGGTCTGCTCGTGATGCGGGCTGTGTGAAAACTATTATCGGGTCATTCGGACGCAAGATTAATTCGCGCAGCAAATGTATAGCGCAAGAAAGATTTACCACGACCGTACTCTCTATTCTAAGGACAATTTTGTTTTAAAATTTACTCCAGACAATCAACCAACCGTGCCTATCCGGTTGTAACCCACACCCACTATATGTAGGGTG
>JAKZXM010000312.1:0-3063 GCA_047514975.1 Rhodospirillales bacterium | reverse complement strand
GATCTGTTTCGCAAGGCCTTGGGTCGCGAAAATTCCCACGTCCGAACGGGGCGTCAAAAAAGTCCCGGCCGCCCTTGACGACGCCACGCTTCAACTAAATTCCTGGCACTCTCGGTCGAACGGTGCCAAAACCGGGCTGCGTCGTGCCCGATCGAAGGGGCCGGGACGGGAGGCAGCGAGAGCGATGATCGTCATTTCGGACCTGACCAAGCGATTCGGATCGATCACGGCCGTCGACGGCCTTTCGATGACGGTCGCCCGCGGCGAGGTGCTCGGGTTCCTCGGCCCCAACGGCGCCGGCAAGTCCACCACCATGCGCATGGTGACCGGCTATCTTCCGCCGACGGCGGGAAAGATCGTGGTCTGCGGGCACGACGTCGCCGAGGACCCGATCGCCGCCCGGCGCCACATCGGCTACCTGCCCGAAGGCGCGCCCCTTTACGGCGACATGTCGCCGATCACCTATCTCAACTTCATCGCCCAAGCCCGCGGCTTCGCGCGTAAGGCCGCCGCGCCGCTGGTTCGGCGCGCGGTCGAGACGGTCGAGCTTCAAAGCGTCCTCCATCAGCCGATCGATACGCTTTCCAAGGGGTTCAAACGCCGGGTCGGCCTCGCCCAGGCGATGCTGCACGACCCCGAGGTCCTGATCCTCGACGAGCCCACGGACGGGCTCGATCCCAACCAGAAGCGCCAAGTCCGGTCCCTGATCCGCGACATTAGCCCCGACAAGGCGATCGTGATCTCCACCCACATCCTCGAGGAGGTGGAGGCGGTCTGCACGCGCGCCGTGATCATCGCCGCCGGGCGCGTCGTCTTCGACGGCTCGCCCGCGGAGTTGCGGCGCCGGTCAGCGCACCACAACGCGGTCACCATCCGGCTCGGCGCCGATCTCGTGACCGAGGCGAAGAGCCAGCTCGAGCAGATGGCCGAGGTCGCGCGGGTCGAGGTCGGCGAATCCGAGCACGGTGAACCCGAGCATGGCGCCGCGACCCTCGTCGTGGTTCCCCGCGACGGCCGGGCGATCGTCCAAGAGGTCGGCGAACGGGTCCGAAGCGCCGGCCTGGCGGTCAACGAGTTGTTCGCCGAGCGCGGCGAGCTCGACGAGGTGTTCTACCGCCTCACCGTCGGGCACTGAGGCGACGCGAGACCGGAAAGACGTCCCATGGCCAACACGCTCGTTATTTTCCGAAGGGAGTTCCAAGCCTACTTCTCGACGCCGCTTGCCTACGTGTTCATCGTCATCTTCCTTGCCTTGACCGGCGCCCTCACCTTTTACATGGGCAACCTTTTCGGCCGCGGGCAGGCAGATCTCCAGTCCTTCTTCTTCTTTCACCCCTGGCTCTATCTGTTCCTGATCCCCTCGGTGACCATGCGTCTTTGGGCCGAGGAGCGTAAATCGGGAACGATCGAGGTGCTGATGACGCTTCCCGTGACCACGACCGAGGCCGTCCTGGGCAAGCTCCTCGCGGCCTGGGCCTTCGTCGTCGTCGCGGTGTCGCTCACCTTCCCGGTATGGATCACGATCAACTACCTGGGCGATCCCGACAACGGCGTCATCGTCGCGGGCTACGTGGGAAGCTTCTTGATGGCCGGGGCCTATCTCGCGATCGGCGCCTGCGCCTCGGCGCTGACCCGCAATCAGGTGGTCGCTTTCATCGTCGCGTCGGTACTCTGCTTTCTGTTCCTCACCAGCGGGCTCGAGATCGTACTCGCGTTCTTTCGCGGCTGGGCGCCGGCGTTTCTCGTCGACGTGATCGCGAGCATGAGCTTCCTCACCCACTTCGCGAACATCGCCAAGGGGGTGATCGACCTGAAGGACCTGATCTTCTTCGCCTCGGTGATCGGGTTCGCGCTGTTCGTCAACGTCGCCATCATCGAGTTCAAGAAGGGGGCCTGAGCGATGCGGGGTCTCAAGTGGCTTTACTCGCTCGAACGCGGCACGCTCGCCGCCGCGGGCGTCGTTCTGGCCATCATCCTGTTCGTGGCCCTGAACGTATTTTCGACGACCACGATCCCGTCGCTGCGACTCGATCTCACCGAAAACCGCCTGTTCACGGTTTCCGACGGCACGAAAAAGGTGCTCGCTTCCATCGACGAGCCGATCAAGCTGCGCTTCTACATCTCGCGCGCGATTTCCGAGGACACCGGTTTCGGGAGCTATGCGGCGCGCGTGCGCGATCTTCTCGACCATTACGTGAGTCTCTCGAACGGAATGCTTCGGCTCGTGGTCTACAATCCCGACCCCTACTCGGCCGAGGAGGACGAGGCGGTCTCGTTCGGCCTCCAGGGCGTGTTGGTGAACGATGCCGGCGATCGCGGCTACTTCGGTCTGGCGGCGAGGAACAGCACCGACGACCGCGAGTACATCGTCTTTTTCGATCCCGCCCGCGAACCGTTCCTCGAGTACGACTTGACGCGGCTCGTATTCGATCTCGCGAACCCGGAGAAAAAGGTGGTGGGCATCATCGGACCGCTGCGCCTCGTACAGGACCCGGCGAAGGGCTGGATGCCGTGGCCGGTGGCCCAGCAGATGAGGCAGTTCTTCGAGGTCAGGGCGCTGGGCGCCGAGGCGGACGCGATCGAAGACGACGTCGGCGTCTTGATGGTCGTCCATCCCGGCGAGCTCTCCGAGACGACCCTGTACGCGATCGATCAGTACGTGGTTGGCGGCGGCAAGGCGTTGTTCTTCGTCGATCCGCACTACCAATCGGCGGCCCAGCAGGCCGTCCAGCAAGGCACGATTTCGAACAAATCGGATATCGCCAAGCTTTTCGACGCCTGGGGCGTGAAGTTCTCGGCCGACGAAGTGGTGGGCGACCGCACGACCGCGGTCCGGGTCAACATTCCAGGCGCCCGCGCCTCGACCGCCGACTACGTCCTTTGGATGGACCTGCGCGCGCCAAACTTCAACGCCGACGACGTGGCCACCGACCGCATCAACAGCGTGATCATGGCCGGCGCCGGGCACCTGGAAGCGAAGGAAGGCTCGGCGCTCCGGCTCACGCCGCTCATCACGTCCGGCACCCATGCCATGGGAATCGACGCCGAATCCGTGCGCTACGG
>JAKZXM010000311.1:0-6363 GCA_047514975.1 Rhodospirillales bacterium | reverse complement strand
CGGCGACGACGGCGCCAGCGACTACGTCGCGCGCGGCCTCCGTCTCGGCGAGCGGGTTACGCTCGAAGGGCCGTTCGGCGACGCCTGGCTGCGCGCGGACCACGCGGGCCCGGTCCTCGCGGTCGCCGGCTCCTCGGGGCTGGCGCCCATCAAGTCCATCGTCGAGACGGCGCTTGCCGGGCGCGCGCGGCGCGCCATCCACCTCTATTTCGGCGCTCGCGACGAGCCCGACGTCTATCTCGAGGACCGATTCCTGGTGCTCGCAAGGCAATACGCCAACTTCCGCTTCGTGACGGTGCTGTCGGAGCCCTCGGCCGCCACGTCGCGGCGCACCGGCACCGTCACGGATGCGATCGACGCCGACTTGGCGACGCTCGACGGCTTCGAAGCCTATGTCGCGGGACCGCCGGTGATGGTCGAGGCGGCCGTCGCGCTCTTGAGGCGGCGCGGAATGGCGGACGCCGACGTCCACGCCGATCCCTTCCATTCCGAGGCCGAGATGGCGGCGCGCGCCGAGGGGTTCGATCGATGAAATTGCCGCTAATGAGGGCGCTGGCGCTTTGCGCCGTTCTCGCCGCCGCCGTCGCCGAGACCGAGGCCAGCGGACCCGACGCGCTCGAGGACGGGGCCTCTCTCTACGAGAAGTGCCGGGCCGACCGGGCGTTTTGCCTCGGTTACGTGAGCGGCGTCGCCGACGGTCGCGACGAGCGAGGCCAAGCAGGCGGTTGGCGGTCGTGTTTCCCGGAGACGGCGACGATCGAGACGATCGCCGATGCGGTCGTGGGCTGGATGGAGGCGCACTCGGAAAGCCGCTATTTCACCGCCCGGGGCGCGGTCGCGCAGGCGATGGCGGAATCATTCCCCTGTCCGTGAACGGCCTCGGCCCGGCCACGTCGCCGTCGTCGGCGCACGGGTCGGCAACGTCGGCGCCGGCTCTCCTGAAGATCACGAGCTTGATGATGTCACGGTACAGCCACCGCGTTTCCGAGACCCGGAGCCCCGCGGCCGGCGCGAATCGTTCCGTCTCGCGGTCGAAACGGGCGCCGTAGAGCCAGTACACCCACGGCGCCCACAGGCGCATTATGAAGCGGCGGACGCGAGAGCGCGGATAGGCGTATTCGAGAATCCGGAGCTCGCAATCAGGCTTCAGGATTCGTCCCAGCTCTCGGAGCGCGGGCATCTGCGAAGCGTCGTCGAGGACGCAGAACAGGAACGCGGACACGACCGCGTCGAATGAATCGTCGGGAAACCCGGTCGTCCGCGCGTCCATGAGCGCGAGGGGGATGTTCGCGCCCATGCGCGCGCGGCGCTTGAGCGCGCGGGCGAGCATCGCGGGGCTGAGGTCGATGCCGAACACGTCCGCGTCCGGCGGATAGAACGGAAAGTTGCTCCCGGTGCCGGCGCCCGCGTCCAGGATTCGCCCCGAAAGTCCCGCGCACAATTGTTGCCTGAGCGGCTTGTAGCGGCCATGCTCGAACGGCAGATCGAGGATGTCGTACAGCCGCGCGACCCGCCGATACACCCTCGGCTCGGCCATGGGTTCGGGCGCCCGTCCGCGCCGGCCGTCGTTGCCCCGCTTCAGTTTCCGAGTGTTCGCCGTCGCTCCTCGAACTCCTGGGCGTCGATCTCGCCGCGGGCGAACCGCTCCCTGAGGATGTCGAGGGCTGGGTTGCGCGACGGCGCGCCGGCGCCGCCGGCGTGGCCGGTTCCGCCGATCCATCGCACCGCGAGGACGACGAGGGCCACCAGAACGCCAAGGAACACGATCATCATGATCGGCCCGAAGACCATTCCTTGCCAGCCGTAACCCCACATCATTCCCGGGCCGTGAAAATCGCCCCGGCCGCCGGTTCCCGCGAGCGCCGGCCAACCCGCGGTTCCGGCGAGCGCGGCCACCGCCGCGAAGGCGGCCCCATATGCACGTTCGATCATCGGACAAACCCCCTTTGCTTTTACCGGTCCAAGCGCCCGCGCCGCCGGACGCCCCGATTTGCCGACCTCAGTCCTTGTGGGGCGCGGTCCCGGGCGGATGATGGTGCCCCAGCTCCTCGGCGTGGGCCTTCGGCCCCGGCATGTCCCCGTGCTGGTGGTGCATGAGCATGCGGGCCTCGGGCGTAAGATCGGTGTCGGCGAATGTGTGCTGGGCCTCGTCGTCGTGGACGAAGGCGATGATGTCGGCGAGTTCGTCGCCGGTGAAGTAGACCTGTTCGCCGAGTGCTTCCTGCTGGGCGATGATCATGGCGGGCGCGTGGTTCCACATCTTGGCCGCGAAGTCGAACGGGTTCATCAGACTATCCATGGTGTGCGCATCCAGGTTCGGGGCATCGTGCCCGCCGACACCGTTGATCGCATGGCACGCGAAGCAGCCCTTGGCGACGAACAGCGTCTTGCCGCGCTCCGGATTCATGATCGGCATCACCAGTCGGGGGCCGGGACGCGAGGTCAAGGGCTCGCTGCCCAACACGTGGGTGGCATGCGCCGGAATTGCGGCAACACCGCCGGCCGCCGCGGCTACCGCGATGATCGCCGCGAACGCAAGGCGCCGCGAGGCGAACGGGGCCATGGTCGTCTCCTCAATCGGTTACGGAACGAGACGCGCCTTCGAGGACGCTCCGCGAAGTCCGCGCCTCGCGTCCACCTCATAATGAAGGCAACGAAAGTGCACATTGATTTACGTCAAGGATAGACGCCAACCTAGAGCAGATCACATCAGATTGGAACCGCATCGCGGTTGCAATCAGGCGCGAAATGCCTTTAGCGGTCCAACGAATCGAGGAAGGCGCCGATCTCGGCGTTGAAGCGCTGGGGCTGCTCGAGGTTGCAGATGTGGCTCGCGGCGTCGATTTCGGCGTAACGCGCGCCGGGGATCGCTTCGCACATCGGAAGCATGACGGCGGGTGCGGCGCCCGCGTCCTCGGCTCCGGCGAGGATCAGCGTCGGAACCGCGATCTCGCCCAGGCGCGGAGCGAGATCGAGGCCCATCAGCGCGTCCGCGCACCCGAGGTAGCCATCGCGCGAGGTTGCGCGGATCATGGCCCGCACTTGGTCGAGCACGGGCGGATCGGTGGCCCGGAACCGGGGCGTGAACCAGCGCGCGATGGTGGTTTCGAGCTGGCCCTCGAGACCGCGTTCGTTGACGTCGCGAATCCGCTGCCTCCAGGTCTCGACGTATTCCGGGGTCACGTCGGCTCGGCAGCAACAGGCAACCGCGCCGCCGAGGCGCGAGCCGTGTTCTTGGGCCAGCGCCAGCACGGTCATGCCTCCGATCGAGAGCCCGACCACGTGGGACTTCGCGATCCCGAGCGCGTCCCACAGTGCGACCACGTCGCCGGCGAGCGATGGGATGGTGTAGCCGCCCGCTCCCGCTTCGGTCCCGCCGTGTCCGCGGGTGTCGTAGCGCAAGATCCGGTAACGGTCCTCGAGCGCCGCGACCTGATCGTCCCAGAGCGCGAGCGTGGTCGCGAGCGAGTTCGAGAACGTGACCCACGGCGCGCCGTCCGCACCGTCGATGCGCGCGTTGAAGGCAAGCCCCGAGGCGGTGAGCTTGATGGTTTCGGCCATGGCGTCGGGCTCCTCGCTAATCGGCCGCGTTCGCGCGCCCGATCGCTTCGTTCACGGCCGGCATCACGTCGCTCGCCATCAGCTCCATGGACCGTCGCGCGAGGCCCTTGTCGGCCCAATCGTGGCCGGCGTAAAGCAGCGTTCCGAAATCGCCGACCCGTTCGCGAAACGCGAGGATCTGGTCGACCACGCTCGGGACCGTGCCGCTGATGACCAGGGAATCGAGCACGTAATCGAGGGTGACGGCGGAATCGGCGACAGCCTTATCGTGCTTGAACATGTCTGCGCCGCGCACCGGGATCAGCTTGCGCATCAGGTTGCGGTAATAGTAGGCGTAAGGCCCGTCCGGACCGAGCGCGTAAGTGCGCGCCGTCGCCTCGTCGTCGGCGACGAACACGCTCTTGGCGACGCGCCAGTCTTGCAGGCTCGCCTCGCGGCCCGCGGCCTCGCAGCCCTCGCGATACTTGGGCCAGTGCGAGGCGACCCAGGGCGGTTGCAGGAAGTTGGCCGAGATCGGCGTCCAGCCCCGCTCGGCGGCCGCCGTAACGCCCTTCGAAAAAGGCGCCACCGCGGTGACCACGATCGGGGGATGGGGCTGCTGATAGGGCTTGACGATCACGCCTTGGCCGATCTCCTCGATGAGCGTCCGCCGCGTCGAGATGGACCAATACGCGCCTTCGCGGTCGTAGGGCGCCTCGCCCGACCAGATCGCGAGGATGTGGTCGATCGCTTCGACGAACATGGCGGTGCGGTCGGAATCCAGGTTGCCGAAGACCTCGGCGTCCGATCGCAGTCCGCCGGGGCTGATCCCGAACACGAAGCGGCCTTCGAGCATGTTGTCGATCATGGCCACCTGGGCGGCGACGGCGGCCGGGTGGTTGTTGGGGAGATTTACGGTGCCGCTTCCGAGGGTGATGTGTTTGGTGTCGTGGGTGAGGCTGGCGATGAACATCAGGCACGACGTGATGGTCTCGGCGCGATCGGTGATGTGCTCGCCGATGAAGGCTTCGCAATAGCCGAGCGCGTCGGCGAGCAAAATCGCTTCGCGGTCCTCCTTCAGGGTCTCGGCGTAATCGCGCGTCGCGGGGTGCAACGGCATGGTGAAGAACCCGAGATTCATCGCGTTCGAACGCCCTTGTCACCGGCCCGGTCCGAGGGACCGGCACCATAGCCGCAAGCCTTCCTCTACGGAAGGACGGAGGTCGGCGCCCGCGCCCCTGGACGGCGCTCGGCAACGTTCCGTAGAATCGCTCTCGTCGCAGGAACGAACTACGGGAACGGAGATTGGCGATCAACGCGATTGGAGAGCTTTGGGTGTGGACGGACCGCCGCATGGCGGACGCGTTCGCGTGGGACCGGGGCGTGGCGGAGAACCGGATCCCTGCGAAGTTCCGCGTCGCCGGCGCCTTCAGGAATCGGACTTTTCCGGGGGAATGTCGGCGTAACCGCGCTCGATGGTGCGTTCGAGGGCCTCGAAGGCGGCCGTGGCCTCTTCGTACTTCTCACGCTTCAAGCGAAGCGAGCTGAAATCCGCCGTTTCGTCCTCCCAGTCCATGGCGAGCACGGCCTCGAGGTATTCGGCCCGTAGTCTCGCGACCGAGACGGCCAAGCGGTAAAAGCCCTGCTTGTCGAGGTGCGGCAGTTTCTTGCCCAGGATCTCGCGGTTCGACGCGCGGATGGCCATTTCGATTTCTTCGATGAAATGCCGTTGCGCCCGTGTCTGGTCGCTGTGGATCGGCCCCTGCGCCATGGTTCTCTCTCTCCCCGTTCGCACCGTCGGTGGGCGCGAGTCTACGGGATCGGATCGTGCCTATCCAGCGGCCCGATGGCCGCCCCCGAGAGCGGCGGCCGGGGTGTCGCCCCGGATCTGGGTTCGCAGCATGAGGCGGCGTTCGTCGGGCGAAAAGGAATCCCGCCGGTGCATCGTCGCGCGGTTGTCCCACACCACCAGATCGCCCACGCGCCAGCGGTGGCGGTAGACCGTCTCGGGGCCCAGGCCGTGGCGCCAGATCTCGTCCAAAAGCGATTCGCCCTCGTCCGGCCCGATCCCGACGACAGACGCGTTGCGCCGGCGCCCGAGAAAGAGGCACTCGCGCCCGGTCTCGGGGTGGGTGCGGATCAAGGGGTGGATCGCGCCTTGCGCGTCCGCCGCCGATCGTGGGCGTTCGGCGCCCTTGCGGAGCTCGCCCGCGCTCGTGTACGCGGAATCGTGCTTCGCCGAAAGTGCGTGCAGTCGGCGGCGCAACGCGGGCGGCAAGCGCTCCAGCGCCGCGCACATGTCCGCGAACCACGTATCGCCGCCCGCGGACGGGACCTCGCGGGCGAGAAGCAGGCTCGCCGTCGGCGGGTGGTCCATATAGGACATGTCGGTATGCCACTCGGCCTCGCCCGCACCGAGGCCGCCGATCGGCCGGCCGCCATCGAGGACGTTGGAGATGATGTAGATCTCGGGGTGCCCGGCCACCCCCGATCGACCGCGGGCGAAGGATTCGTCGGCGGGCGGCGTCTCGGGCTCGCCGAACCGGCGGCTGAACGCGACGAAGGACGCCTCGTCCATGTCGGTGTCGTGGAACACGAGGACGCCGTACCGAAGCCACGCCTCGCGGATCCGCGCGAAGCCCGCCTCGGTCAGCGCCTCGCCAAGCTCGACGCCGCCGACCTCGGCCGCGAACGCACGCGTTAGGGGCTTGATATTCACGGCGTTCCCCTTCGCGGCCGGCTAGTACCCCCTATCACAGTAGGATGACACGTGTGATCGTCTTTTCGCGTCTTTTGGGTAGGAGGCGTTGCGCGGGCGATGCC
>JAKZXM010000310.1:0-5552 GCA_047514975.1 Rhodospirillales bacterium | reverse complement strand
GACGTTTCGGGAGCTGCGAGCGGTCCCGGCGACCGCGCCGCACGGGAGCCCCGCCGGACCGCGCTCGTGAGCGCGCGACGACGGCAGGCGCGCGCTCGGCCGTTGACGTGCTAGAAATCGGCATATGCGAGGAATCCGATGACCAAAGGACCATTCCGCCTTCTCACGCGAAGCGATTTTGACGGGTTGGTGTGTGCCGTGTTGCTCGAAATGCTCGACATGATCGACGACATTGAATTCGTGCATCCCAAGGACATGCAGGACGGCACCGTTCTCGTCTCCGGCCGCGACATCACTACGAACCTGCCCTACGTTCGAGGCGTTCACCTGGCGTTCGACCATCATCTGAGCGAGATCATCCGCCTCGACGATATCCCGGACAATTATGTCATCGACGCCACCGCGCCTTCGGCCGCCCGGGTCGTCTACGAGCACTTCGGCGGCAAGGACCGCTTCCCCACAGTGTCCGAAAATATCATGGCGGCCGTGGACAAGAGCGATTCGGGCCAATTCGACGAAGCCGAAATCCGCGACCCTCGCGGATGGGTCCTCTTGAACTTCCTCATGGACGCGCGCACCGGCCTCGGACGCGAACACGACTTTCGCGTCTCGAACCGAGAGTTGATGCGGACCATGATCACCGCGTGCCGCACCCACGACGTCGACGAGATCCTCGCTCTTCCCGACGTCCAGGAACGAGTTGCGACTTACGAAGCACACCGTGACAAGGCCGCTGACCAAATCAAGCGTTGCACAGCGGTTCACGGGAACGTCGGCGTGCTCGATTATCGCGGCGAGAATGAAGTCTTCGTGACCAACCGATTCCTGGTCTATGCGTTGTTTCCCGAAGTCTATGCGTTGTTTCCCGAAATCAACATCTCGATTCACGTCTTCGCAGGCCGCGAGCGCGTGAACACGGTCTTCGCGGTCGGCAAGTCCGTCCTCAATCGCACGTCCAAGACGAACGTCGGCGCGCTGATGCTCGAACACGGTGGCGGCGGCCATGAAAACGCGGGCACCTGCCAGGTCGAGGATCATGAAGCGGACCAGGTCTTGGCGGGCGTCGTAGAGGGGATCCGGCGCGATGGATAGCTCGAGATCTCTCGGACGGCGAAGCCGAATGTGGGAGGTGTCGCGGCGCGTCGCGCGCTTAGGCGTGCTGGCCACCGGGCTCGCCTTCTCGCCGTCGTTGAGCGGTTGCACGGCCGAGGACTGGTCGATCGATCGCCTCGTCTCGGCGACGGCGGGCGACGCCTTCTCCCTTTCCGCGGACGATCGCCGCCAGCTCGCGCGATTCGATTCGGCGTTCGCCCAGTCGGCGAACGGGGGCGCGCGTGACGAACGGCGCCAGCACTTCGTGGATGCATTTGCGCGGGTTCGGGCCGAATATGTCCGCGACGTTCCCGCGTCCCGGCTCATCGACGCGGCGCTGGAGGGCATGCACGCCGCGCGAGGCGAAAACGGGACCGTCGCGCCCGAGGTGCTGGCGGAAGCGGCTCTCGACGCCATGGTGGAATCCTTAGACCCCCACACGGTCTATTTGAACGCCGAGGAATTTCGCGAACTGCGGGTTTCCACGAGCGGCGAATTTGGCGGACTGGGGATCGAGGTGACCCTCGAGGATGGGGGAGTCAAGGTGATCGCCCCCATCGACGGAACGCCCGCTTACCGGGCAGGGCTCAAGTCGGGCGACATCATCACCCATCTCGACGCCGAGTCCGTGGACGGTCTGTCCTTGATGCAGGCAGTCATACGCATGCGCGGAAAGCCGGGGACCGACATCCGCCTGACCGTTCGGCGAACGAATTTCCCGCCCTTCGAAGTAACCATTACGCGCGCCATCATCTTGGTGCAATCGGTGCGCTGGCAGCTGTACGACGATATCGCCGTCATCCGGGTGGCGAGCTTCACCGAGAAGGTCGAGGCCGGACTGTACGAGTCGATCGACGCGATTCGCGCGGGACTCGGTCCGCGCCTTCGTGGCGTGGTGCTCGATTTGCGCAACAATCCGGGCGGGTTGCTCGATCAGTCCGTGGAGCTCGCCGACGCTTTTCTCGATTCCGGAACGATCGTCTCCATCCGGTCGAAAGGGGGGGCGGACGAGCGCTCCTACACCGCGCGATACGGCGACGTGGCGCGCAACGTGGCAATGGTGGTCCTCATCAATATCGGCTCGGCGTCCGCGTCCGAAATCGTCGCGGGAGCGTTGCAGGACAACGGCCGCGCGACGGTCATGGGGGTCCGCTCGTTCGGCAAGGGCACCGTCCAAACCATCATGCCGCTTCCGCTGGAAGGCGCGATTCGCATCACGACCGCCCTTTACTACGCGCCGTCGGGACGGGCGATCCAGGCAAGGGGTGTGAATCCCGATATCGCATTCGCGGTCTCGGAGGGCGCGCCCGTGCGCCGCGAGGGGACATCCCGGGAGCGCTCTCGGCCCAAGAGGCGTTGGGCGAAGATGTGGGCGCGGCGCGGCCGGTCGTGGACGAGAGCGATTGTCCGTTGATCGACGACGGCGAAGATCGCCAGCTTGGGTGCGCGCTGGCGCTGCTGCGCGTCGGCTCGCGCGCCGAATTCCTGGCATCCATAGGCGAAAAGCTTTGAATTTCGGCTTGCGCGGCCAGCGCTTCGGCCGAGGACCAGTCGAACCGTCGCTCGAGCGTCCGCGCGCGTCGGAAGCCCACCATGGTTGAGCTGGTCGCGCCGCACGGCGGCGATCGCTTGAGTGCGCTCACGCTTTCCGAAGAAGAGCGCGTGGAAGCCAGGGCCCGCGCGCGCGGCCTCAAGCGCGTGCCGATGACCAGCCGCGAGGCCTCGGACGTTCTGCTCATGGCGATGGGCGCCTACACGCCCCTCGACGGGTTCATGGGCGAGGCCGACTGGCGCGGCGTATGCGCCGAAATGAGGCGCGAGGACGGTCTGTTCTGGCCCATCCCCATTACGTTGAGCGTGGACAGCGCGCTCGGCGCGTCCGTCGAACCGGGCGAGGAAATCGCGCTGGTGGACACCGAGTCCGACGGCGTCCTCGCGCTCATGGAGGTCGCGGAGAGCTACGCCATAGACCGGGAATTCGAATGCGCGAACGTGTTTCGCACGAGCGATGCCGCCCATCCGGGTGTCGAAAAGGTGATGCGCCAGGGCGACGTCAACCTGGCGGGCAAGGTGGCGGTCATCGACGAAGGTGCCGTCCCGAGGACGTTCGAGAGCCTCTATCTGCGCCCGGCCGAGACTCGCGCCCTTTTCGCGCACCTGGGTTGGTCCCGGGTGGCCGCCTTTCAGACCCGCAATCCCATGCATCGCAGTCACGAACACCTGGTCAAGATCGCGCTTGAAGTTACCGATGGCGTGTTCATCCATCAGGTTCTCGGCAAGTTGAAACCCGGCGATATTCCCGCCGACGTGCGCGCCCGGGCGATCGCGGCGATGGTGGACCACTATTTCATTCCCGGCACCGTCGTTCAGGCCGGTTATCCGATCGAGATGCGCTATGCGGGTCCCCGCGAAGCCCTCCTGCACGCGCTGGTCCGCCAGAACTTCGGATGCTCGCACCTGATCGTCGGCCGCGACCACGCCGGCGTCGGCGACTATTACGACCCCTTCGAAGCCCAGGAGATATTCGATAAACTTTGGCCCGGCGCGCTCGAGACACGGCCCCTCAAGATCGGCGAGACCTTTTACTGCCATCGCTGTGAAGGCATGGCGACGGCCAAGACCTGTCCCCACGGGCCTGAAAACCGTGTCACCATCTCGGGCACGCGCCAGCGCCAGATGCTCGCCAAGGGCGAGGACATCCCGCGCGAATTCTCGCGCCCCGAGGTGGTGGCGATCCTGACGGCGTTTTATTCTGAGCGTAACTAGGGCGGATCACGCCTTATTGAAGCCTCGATGCGGTTCCGATGAGGCGTATGAATCCGTTCGATTTCAATAAGATAGACAAGATCGATCACGGACGATCGGGTTTGCCTGCTCGGGCTCGCCCGGTGGTCGGCGCGGTCCTTGTGTGACCGCTATCACAGCCAGTCGAAGCGATTCGTGGTAGGTATTGTCACGCATGAAGCGGGCGCTCGGGGCGGCGCTTGGCTGGTTAGGAAAAATTTTATGGAAAGTCGCCTAAATTCGATGGCTCATTAGCTTGCGCGCTTTCTAATTGACGGCGAGAATCTGCGAACCGCGGCGACTCGTCGCGACTCGCGCACGCTCGCCGTGCGACTTGTCGGGTCTCGCGCACCCCAGAGGTACGAGACGCCGCGGTCCGACGATCGGGAGAACCGGAGATGGCTGACACGATCGACGCCACTGGACCGCGAAATGGCGGGGAAAACCCCGAGGCCGAAGGGCCCGAAGCCGTAGAGATCGCGCAGGCGGGCCCGGCTGCGGACGCGCAGCCCATCGGACAGGTCGACAGCGTCACCGGAACGGTCACGGTTACCCACGCCGACGGCACCCAGGGAGCGCTGGAAGCGGGCTCCCCTGTCTTCCAAGGCGACACGCTCGAGACGGACGGCGGCGGCGCGATCGGCATCACGCTTGCCGATGAGACGACGTTCTCCATGGCTGAGAACGGCTCGATGGTGCTCGACGAGATGGTGTACGATCCCGGAACCCAGGAAGGCACGGTCTCGATGTCGGTCCTGGAAGGCGTGTTCACCTTCGTCAGCGGTCAGGTCGCGAAGACGGACCCCGATGCGATGACCCTGGACACGCCGGTGGCGACGATCGGCATCCGCGGCACGCAAGTGGGCCTCGACATCAGGGAAGGCGGAGAGATGACCGTCGTCCTGATGGAAGAGAAGGACGGATTCGTCGGCGAGGTGGTGGTCACGAATGACGCCGGCGTGGTCGTCATGAACGGCGCCAACCAGGCCACCAGCGTCTTGAGCATGGATCAGCCCCCTTCCGAGACCTTCGTCATGGATACGGGCCGGCTCGTGCAGACCTTCGGCGACGCCCTGCGCCAGCTCACGACGGAAGGAAACAGCGCGAACAGCTACGAGCTCGATGACGCCGAGGCGGGGGACGACGAAGAGGCTGGCGAAGAGGAGCTGGCCGAAGAGGAATTGGTGGAAGAGGAGCTCGCCGACGAGGAAGAACTGGCCGAAGAACTGGTCGAAGAGGTGGGCGAAGATGGAGAGATCGAGGATGAGCTGGCCGAAGAGGTGGGCGAAGAAGGAGAGATCGGGGATGAGCTGGCCCTCAACGTTTCCGAGGATCTGGCGAATTTCGAAACGGCCGCCGGTGGTGACGATGAAGAATTGGCGGTCCAGGCGGACGAAAAGCTCGACGACTTGGGCGGCGAGGAATTCGGCGATCTCGGCGATATGGCGGATTTCGAAACCGCCGCCGGCGGTGACGTCGGCGGCGAGGCGCTCGGAGACGTCGACTTCACGGTCGTGGCCGGCGACTACACGACAGGCGCGGGCGCAGGCGTAGGCGCGGGCGCAGGCGAAAACCTATTTGGCTTCGATGTTCCCGGTGCCGGCGGAGACGCCGGCGGGGGTGGGGGAGGCGGCGGCAACGAGGATATCGTCGTGGACAATGATACCGGCGGAGGA
>JAKZXM010000309.1:0-3552 GCA_047514975.1 Rhodospirillales bacterium | reverse complement strand
GCATCAGGGTGGGAACTTGCGTCATGTCCTTAGCGTCCCGCCAGGGTGGCGCCCTCGGCCAGGGCGCGGGCCGCTTCGAAGGGCGCAATCAGGTTGCTCACCGAGACATGCATGACGTCCAGGAAGGGCGCCGGATAGACTCCCATCCAGATGACGATGGCGAGTAGGGGGGCGAACACCAGGACCTCGCGCGGGCTCAAATCCAGGATGCCCTGCAATGATTCCTTGGTCAGCTTGCCGTAGATCACCCGGCGGTACAGATAGAGCATGTAGACCGCGCCCAGGATCACGCCCGTGGCCGTCAGCGCCCCCAGCCAGGCGTTGTGCTGGAAGGCGCCGAGCAGGATCAGGAACTCGCCGACGAAACCGCCGGTCCCCGGCAGGCCCACCGACGCCAGCATGAACACCATGAAGACCAGCGCATAGGCGGGCATGCGGTGGACGAGGCCGCCGTAGGTCTCGATATCGCGCGAATGCACCCGGTCGTAGACCACGCCGACGATCAGGAACAAGGCGGCCGAGACGACGCCGTGGCTCAGCATCTGAAAGATCGCGCCCTCGATGCCCTGGAGCGTGAAGGTGTAGGTTCCGACGGTGACGAACCCCATGTGCGCGACCGACGAGTACGCGATGAGCTTCTTCATGTCGATTTGCGCGAGCGCGACGAGGGACGTGTAAACGATTGCGACGATGCTGAGCGCGAAGATCAACGGCGCGAACTGGATCGAGGCGTCGGGAAACATTGGCAATGCGAATCTCAGGAACCCGTAACCGCCGAACTTCAGCAGCACGCCGGCCAGGATCACCGAGCCCGCGGTCGGGGCCTCGACGTGGGCGTCCGGAAGCCAGGTGTGAACCGGCCACATGGGAATCTTGACGGCGAAGGAGGCGAAGAAGGCGAGCCACAGCCAGATCTGCATCGAGACCGGGAAGTCATGGTCCATGAGGGCCGGGATCGAGGTGACGCCGCTTTCGAGATACATGGCGAGAATCGCCAGCAGCATGAGAACCGAGCCCGCGAGCGTGAACAGGAAGAACTTGAACGACGCGTAGACGCGGCGCGGCCCGCCCCAAACGCCGATCACCAGGAACATGGGGAACAGGACGCCCTCGAAAAAGATGTAGAAGACGACCAGGTCGAGGGCGCAGAACATCCCCACCATCATCGTCTCCATGACGAGGAAGGCGATCATGTACTCCTTGACGCGATCGACAATCGTTTCCCAGCTCGCGAGCACGCAGATCGGGATCAGAAGAGTGGTCAGCAGCACGAAGAAAAGCGAGATGCCGTCGACGCCCATGCGGTAGGTCATGTTGAACGCCGGGATCCACGCGGCCTCGTCGACGAACTGGAACTCGGCGCTCGACGTATCGAAGTCGAACCACAGGAACAACGAGACGACGAAGGTGATGAGCGAGGTCCAGAGCGCGCCCCAGCGGGCGTTTCGCGCGACCACGGCGGGCTCGCCGCGAACGAACAGGATGAACAGCGCGCCGAAAAGCGGCAGGAACGTCACCAGCGAAACGATCGGAAGCTCACTCATCGATCCGTCATCCCGCGCTGACGTACAGATACAACGTCACGAAAAAGGCCACCGCCGCCAGCATCGCGAACGCGTAGTGAAAGACATAGCCGGTCTGAAAACGTCCCGCTTGCCGGGCGAGGTTCAACGTCGCGGCCGCGATTCCGTCGGGCCCGACCCCGTCGATGAGGGTCCCGTCGCCGGTCCGCCAGAACCCGCGCCCCAGGGTGAAGGCCGGGCGGACGAAGAGAAGATCGTAAAGCTCGTCGAAATACCACTTGTTGAGGAGGAAGCCATAGACGCGCCCGAAACGCTGGGCCAAGGCCGCCGGCAGGCCGGGGACCGCGATATAGAGAACATACGCGAGCGCGATGCCGACGATCGCGACGACGAGGGGCGAAAGCTTCACCCAAAGGGGCGCCAGGTGGGCGTCCTCGAGCGCGCCGTGCGCGGGCAGCACCAAGATGGCGCTCTCCCAAAACCCGCCGGCGCCCGAGCCGACAAAGGCCTCGAACCCGACGTAGCCCGCCGCCGCGGCGCCGGCGGCGAGGATCACGAGCGGCACCGTCATGACCGGCGGCGATTCGTGGACGTGCGCCATGACCCGCTCCTCGGCCCGCGCCTCGCCGTGGAAGGTCATGAACAAGAGCCGCCAGGAATAAAACGCGGTCAGGAGCGCCGCGAGAATCCCGAGCCAGAAGGCGTATTGCCCGACGCCGCTATCGGCCGCCCAGGCGGCCTCGAGGATCGTGTCCTTGGAGAAGAAGCCGGCGAATGGCCAGATTCCGGCGAGCGCGAGCGAGCCGATCCACATCACCGCATAGGTAATCGGGATCATGCGCCAGATGCCGCCCATCTTGCGCATGTCCTGTTCCGCCGACATGGCGTGAATGACCGAGCCCGCGCCGAGGAACAGAAGCGCCTTGAAGAACGCGTGCGTCATCAAGTGGAAGATCCCGGCCGAGTAGGCCGACACCCCGCAGGCGAAGAACATGTACCCGAGCTGCGAGATTGTGGAGTACGCGATGACCCGTTTGATGTCGTTCTGCACGCACGCGACCGTCGCGGCGAAGATGGCGGTCGACGCGCCGACGACGGTGACGACGGCGAGCGCGATCTCGGAGTACTCGAAAAGCGGCGACATGCGCGCGACCATGAAGACACCGGCCGTCACCATGGTCGCGGCGTGGATCAGGGCCGAGACCGGAGTCGGCCCCTCCATGGCGTCGGGAAGCCAGGTGTGGAGCCCGAGCTGGGCCGACTTGCCCATGGCGCCCACGAACAAGAGAAGGCAGATCACCGTCAGCGCGTGGAACTCGCCGCCGAAAACGCTGAGGGTCGAGTCGGCGTGGTCCGCCGCGGTCGCGAAAATGGTGTCCAGATGCACGCTCTGGAACAATAAATAGGTCGCGAATATCCCGAGCGCGAAGCCGAAATCACCGACCCGGTTGACGAGGAACGCCTTGATGGCGGCGGCGTTCGCCGCGGGCCGGTCGTACCAGTACCCGATCAGGAGATAGGACAGAAGTCCGACCCCTTCCCAGCCGAAATAGAGCTGGACCAGGTTGTCGGCGCTCACCAGCATCAGCATGAAGAAGGTGAACAGGCTGAGATACGACATGAACCGAGGGATGCCCGGGTCGGCCTGCATGTAGCCGATCGAATAGACGTGGATCGCGGCGGAAACCACGGTGACCATCAGCAGCATGACCGCCGAAAGGGTGTCCAGCTTCAGCGCCCACGATACCTCGAGCGCGCCTGAATCGATCCAGGTGAACAATTCGATCGTATGGGTGTTCTTGTCGATGACGACGTCGACGAAAACGAAGATCGCAAGGGCTGCAGACAGGATCAGGGCCCCGCAGCTCAGCCACTGGGCCGCCGTGTCGATGCGCGTCTGGCGTTCTCGGTCGTCGGTGCCGACGAACGCGAGCACGCCCGCGAGCACCGCGCCGATGAGAGGCAGGAAGACGGCGACGGCGGCCACGCCCCTACCCTTTCATCAGGTTGATGTCCTCGACCGCGATGC
>JAKZXM010000308.1:0-9454 GCA_047514975.1 Rhodospirillales bacterium | reverse complement strand
GCTCTATCTGGACGCGGTTCGGGCGGGCCTCGAAGGCGCCGGCTTGAACGCCGAAGCGATCGTGCTTCCTGAAGGCGAACACACCAAGGACCTCCGTCACCTGGGTGATCTCGCCGATCGCCTTCTCGATCTCCGGATCGACCGCTCGAGCATTCTGGTGGCGCTGGGGGGCGGCGTGGTCGGCGACATCGCTGGCTTCGCCGCGGCGATCGTGTTGCGCGGAATCGACTACGTTCAAATTCCGACCACCCTTCTCGCCCAGGTGGACAGCGCCGTGGGCGGCAAGACGGCGGTCAACACCCGCCACGGGAAGAACCTGCTCGGCGCCTTCCATCAACCGCGCCTGGTGCTCGCGGACATCGGAACCCTGGAGACGCTTTCGAGCCGCGAGTTCCTCGCCGGCTACGCCGAAGTGGTCAAATACGGCCTTCTTGGCGACGCCGGTTTCTTCGCGTGGCTCGAACGAGAGGGAGCGGCGCTTTGCGAAGGCGATGCGTGCGCGCGCCGCCATGCGGTGATGACGTGCTGCGCGGCCAAGGCGGCCATCGTCGCCGACGACGAGCGCGAAGCGGGCCGCCGCCAACTCCTCAATCTCGGACATACGTTCGCGCACGCCCTCGAAGCCGAAACCGACTACGGGACGACGTTGCTCCACGGAGAGGCGGTCGCGATCGGCATGGTCTGGGCGTTCGAGCTGTCCGCCCGCCTCGGCTTTTGTTCGCGCGACGACGCCGAACGGGTCCGCCGCCACCTCGCCGAGATCGGCCTGAGGGTCGGACTCGAGGGCCTGGCGGACGCGTCATGGACCGCGGACCGCTTGGTCGAACACATGGCGCACGACAAGAAGGCGCTCGAGGGCGTGCACACGTTCGTGCTTGCGCGCCGCGTCGGCGAGGCGTTCACGAGCTCCGAAGTCGAGATCGGAACGGTGCGCGCCCTGCTCGAAGACGCGATACGCGCTTGACCACGCACCGCCCGCACCCGCGCCCGCGGGCGCCGAGCGCGACCACGATCAATTTCGCAACCCCGAGAGTAGACCCATGCTCGTTTCCCTGAGTGCCATCGGCGTCCTTCTGATTTTATCGGCGTTGTTTTCCGGCTCGGAAACCGCGCTGACGGCGGCCTCGCGCCCCCTCATGCACCAAATGGAAAGCAACGGCAGCCGGCGCGCGCGAATCGTCAATCACCTGTACCAGCGAAAGGGCCGGTTGATCGGCGCGATCCTGCTCGGCAACAACGTGGCGAATATCACGGCCTCGGCGTTGGCGACCGGGATCATGATCGCGCATTTCGGCGAGGCCGGCGTCGCGTACGCCACCATTGCCATGACGCTGTTGATCCTGATCTTCGCCGAGATCCTTCCCAAGACCTACGCGTTCCGATACGCCAACCGTCTCGCGCTCAACGTGGCGCCGATCGTGAACGCGATGGTCTTTCTCTTCGCGCCCGTGACCCACGCGATCCAGCTCGTCTTGTCCGCCCTGCTCAAGCCGTTCCGAGTCGACTTCCGGGCCGATGTAGAGGCGCTCGACAGCAGCCTCGAGGAGCTTCGCGGCGCGATCGAGCTCCACGCCGGCGAAAACCGCGCAGTCGCGCACGAGCGCGCCATGCTGCGAAGCGTGCTCGATCTCGCCGAGGTTCAGGTGGGCGAGATCATGATCCACCGCAAGAGCATCACGCGGATCGACATCAGCCAGCCGGTCGCGGACGTCGTCCGCGAGGTGCTGGACGGTCCGTTCACCCGGATTCCGCTATGGCGGGGGGATCCGGACAACATCATCGGCGTGCTGCACGTCAAGGAGCTGCTGAGAGCGGTGATGTCGCGCAAGGGCGATCTCGACGCCCTCGACATCGTCGCGCTGGCCGCCGAGCCGTGGTTCATTCCCGATACCACGCTGCTGTTGGACCAGCTACAGGCCTTCCGCGACCGCCGGTCGCACTTCGCGCTCGTCGTCGACGAGTACGGCAGCCTCATGGGCATCGTCACGCTCGAGGATATCCTCGAGGAGATCGTGGGCGAAATTTCGGACGAGCACGACATCCAGGTGAGGGGCGTCCGCTACGCGGGCGACGGCAGCTACGTCGTCGACGGCAACGTCACCATCCGCGATTTGAACCGCGAGTTCGAATGGAGCCTGCCGGACGAAGAGGCGGCGACGGTGGCGGGACTCGTGCTTCATGAATCGCGCCGTATCCCGGAGGTCGGCCAGACCTTCCTATTCCACGGCGTGCGATTCGAGATCCTGCGCCGTCAACGCAACCAGATCACCGCCCTTCGGGTGACCCCGCAACGAGCCGATCCGGAGACGCCTCAGCCCCCGAAGTGACGCGGGCGCGTATTGACGGCATGGGCCCAGGCCGTACATTGGCCGCCAATCCAGGAAGCAGCGAGGCCGCCATGCCGCTATCGAAATCGTCGCCGCGCCGCCACGTCCACACCCGCGAGATCCGGTGTTACGGATACGAGAGAGACGACGGTCTGTGGGATATCGAGGGGTCGATGACCGATACCAAGCCCTACCCCGTCGAGAACAAGGACCGCGACGGGATCAACGCGGGCGAGCCCATTCACTTCATGGATGTCCGCCTTACGATCGACGACGACATGGTCATCCACGAAGCCGAGGCGACGACGAACGCCGGTCCATTCGACGTCTGCGGCGCGATCACGCCGGCGTACGCGGCGCTCAAGGGATTGCGAATCGGGCCGGGGTGGAGACGCTCGGTCGCGGAACGGCTGGGCGGCGTGCGTGGCTGCACGCACATCACCGATCTGTTGCTGGGACCGCTCGCCGTGACCGCCTTTCAGACCCTGCGGGCGGTCCGCTTCAAAAAATACGCCGAGCGAGCGTCCGGAGAGAAGCCTCCGCAGTTGAACAGTTGTCACGCATTCGCGAGCGACGGTGCGATCGCCAAGGAAAGGTGGCCGGAGTTCTACTCGGGCGACTGACGGCCGCGTGACGGCGGACCGGTTCAATCTTCGGCCGGCGTGCGGGTCCGAAGCGCGAGCGCGTGGACGTCGGACGCCATTTCGTCGGCGAGCACGCCGTAAACCATGCGCTGGCGCTCGAGCCGCGACTTGCCTTCGAAGGCGCGTGAGACCAATTCCACACGGAAATGGCTCTCGCCCTCGGGCCGGGCGCCCACATGTCCGGCGTGACGGTCGGATTCGTCGACAATCTCGAGGCGCGCGGGCGAGAATGCGGACGAAAGCTTCCGTTCGATCGTTGCGGCGACGCCTCGTTGCCCCATCGTCACCCTCGCCATGGCGGCTCTTGAACGTTCCGGGTTCGGCGGCCAAAGCTATCCGAACACCGGGGAGTGCCGCAAGGTCAAGGCGATGCCGCGTCGGTCGGGCTCGCCTTGCCACGAGCAACCGTAATGACCATAGTGATTTCATGGCGAGGCGAATGGCATTCAAGCCGAAACCCACGTTGCGAGAGACGAATGGCGGCAATGGCTCGTGCGAGTGGCCGGGGTGCCCGGAAGACGGTGAATTCCGGGCCCCGAAATCGCCGAACGCGCTGCGCGAGTACCACTGGTTCTGCCTCGCGCACGTCCGCCATTACAACAAATCGTGGAACTATTACGCGGGTATGAGCGCCGACGAGGTCGAAGCGGAAACGCGCCGCGATTCGGTCTGGCGCCGGCCATCGTGGCCGTTCGGCGGAGCCGCCCAAGCCGGGGCGCCGCTCGGCGATCCTTTCGGGCTCTTCGACGAGGCGCGGACGGCCGCCGGCGAACGGCCTCGGCGGACTGCCGAGGAACAGGCGATGATCGTCCTCGATCTCAACCCCCCGATCACGACGACGGCGGTCAAGGCCCGCTACAAGGAGCTGGTCAAACGCCACCACCCGGACGCCAACGGCGGCGACAAGGCGTCCGAAGAACGCTTCAAACAGATCAACAGCGCCTACGAGACGATCATGAACAGCCTGGGCGCCTGAGCGTAAACCAGCGACCCCAACAACCGCTGCGACAACGGATCCCACGCGATGACCACGACTGACACCATCGACACGAAAAGCACGAGCTTCCCGCTCGACGCCCCCGACATCACCATTTCCGTGCGTCAGACCTTTGGGATCGACAGCGCCATGGAAGTACCGGCGTTCAGCATAGGCGACGAGCACGTACCCGACATCGACGACGCCTACCAGTTCGACCACGACACGACCATGGCCATCCTGGCTGGTTTCGCCCACAACCGCCGCGTCATGATCCAGGGCTACCACGGCACGGGCAAGTCGACCCACATCGAGCAGGTCGCCGCGCGCCTGAACTGGCCGTGCATCCGGATCAACCTGGACAGCCACATCAGCCGGATCGATCTCGTCGGCAAGGACGCCATCGTGATCCGCGACGGCATGCAGGTGACCGAGTTCCGCGAGGGGCTCTTGCCGTGGGCCCTGCAGCACCCCACCGCGCTGGCCTTCGACGAGTACGACGCCGGAAGGCCGGATGTCATGTTCGTCATCCAGCGGATTCTCGAATCGGATGGCAAGCTCACGCTTCTGGATCAGAACCGGGTGATGCGCCCACATCCCTATTTCCGGCTGTTCTCGACCACGAACACGGTCGGATTGGGCGACACGACCGGGCTCTACCACGGAACCCAGCAGATCAATCAAGGACAGATGGACCGCTGGAACGTGGTCGCCACGCTCAATTACCTGTCCCACGACGCCGAGCTCGGTATCGTTCTCGCGAAGGTCCCGTCGTACAACACCAAGAAAGGGCGCGAGACCGTGAAGGCGATGATCGAATTGGCGGCACTGACGCGGACCGGTTTCATGAACGGCGACATTTCGACCGTCATGTCACCCCGGACGGTCATCATGTGGGCCGAAAACGTCGAGATCTTCGGCGACCTCGGGTTCGCCTTCCGGGTCACATTCCTCAACAAATGCGACGAGGTGGAGCGTCCGGTGGTGGCCGAGTACTACCAGCGCTGTTTCGGAGAAGAGTTGCCGGAATCCGCGATCCGCGCAACGGCGCCTTGAACGCCAAGGGCGACGCCTGACGTGGCGCAATCGGAAGAACCCCGCGATCTCGCGAAACGCGTGACCGAGGCCGCGGTCAAGGCGGTCGCCAAGCGCGCCGACCTCACGGTCACCTTCGGCCACGAATCCACGGGCGTTTCGGGGACTCACGTTCGTCTTCCGGTGCCGCCGCGCCTGGTCTCGGCGGCCGACATGGGGCGGCTGCGCGGCGCCGCCGACGCCCAGGCGCTGCGCATACGCTACCACGACGCCAAGCTTCATCGCCGGCGGTTGCCGAGCGGGCGCGAGGCGCGCGACGTCTTCGAGGCGGCGGAACAGGTGCGCGTCGAGGCGCTCGGCTGCAAGCGCTTCACCGGCGTCGCCGAGAACCTCGTCAAGCACCTCGAATACCGGTGCCGGCTCCAGGGCTACGATGACGTCGGCGAGCGCGACACCGCCCAGTTGGCGGACGCCATCGCCTTGATGGTGCGCGAAAAGCTGACCGACGAACCGTTGCCCGAAGCGGCGGCGACCATGATCGAGCTTTGGCGGCCGTGGCTGCACAAAACGGTGGGTGATCAGGTCGCCAAGCTCGCGGCGTGCGTCGAGGACCAGGAATCCTTCGGCGCCCTGGTGAGGGAGATGATCAAAGTCCTCGATCTCGGCGACGAGGAAGGCGGCGACGACGACATGGACGCCGAGGACGAGGCGCCCGACGAGGCGGACGAGGACCAGGCGCGTTCGGACGGGGCCGAGTCCGAGGCCGACGGCATGACCGCGAGCGATTCCGGCGAGGGCGAGTTCGATCAGGAGACCGAAGTGGGCCTTGCTGCGGCGGACGAGCGCTACGTGCCGGGGCTTGGCGAAGAGGATCCCGCGGGGCCCGCGAGCTGGCGTTCGCAATGGCCGGAGAATTCGCCCCTGAGGGAACCCACCTATCACGCCTACACGGCCGTATTCGACGAGGTTGTGGACGCCGAGACACTGTGCGAATCAGAAGAGCTGGCGCGCTTGCGCGCCCAGCTCGACCAACAGCTCTCGAGCCTTCAGGGAGTCGTCGCGCGCCTCGCCAACCGCCTGCAACGCAAGCTGATGGCCAAGCAGAGCCGGTCATGGCAGTTCGACCTGGAAGAGGGGCTGCTCGATTCCGGGCGACTCGCGCGCATCGTCGCCAACCCCGTCCATCCGTTGTCGTTCAAGCAGGAGAAGGAGACGGACTTCCGCGACACCGTGGTGACCCTGCTCATCGACAACTCCGGCTCCATGCGCGGCCGGCCCATCACCGTCGCCGCGATCAGCGCCGACATCCTGGCGCGCACCCTCGAGCGTTGCGGGGTCAAGGTCGAGATCCTGGGGTTCACGACCCGCGCCTGGAAGGGCGGAAACGCGCGCGAGAAGTGGGTCGCCGAAAACAAGCCCGCCAACCCCGGGCGGCTCAACGATCTTCGCCACATCGTGTACAAGGCGGCCGAAGCGCCCTGGCGGCGCGCGCGGCGGAACCTGGGGCTCATGCTGCGCGAAGGGCTTCTCAAGGAGAACATCGACGGCGAGGCGCTGTGGTGGGCCCATAACCGGCTCATGGGAAGAGCGGAACAGCGCCGCATCCTGATGGTCATCTCCGACGGCGCGCCGGTGGACGACGCGACTCTGTCGGCCAACCCCGGCAACTACCTCGAGCGCCACCTGCGCGACGTCATCGACTGGATCGAAGCGCGCTCGCCGGTCGAATTGACGGCGATCGGAATCGGCCACGACGTGACCCGGTACTATCGGCGCGCCGTCACCGTCGTCGACGCCGAAGAGCTTGGCGGGACCCTGATGCAGAACCTCACCGAGCTGTTCGACGACGATTCCGTCGTGCAGCCGCCCGCGCAACGCAGATCGCGAGCGGGCCGCACAATCGCCTAAGCCGAGAAGCCTTTTCGACGACATCGTGCGCCTGACTAAAGGCCTCGACCGGCTGGTGGCCGGGCTTTCGATCGCAAGTGGTCACTCGGGGAACCTCGGCTTAGGATGCGTATGATTCGTCGGGTGCTTTGTTGTGGAAAACATCCACGGCGGGGCCATCGCCCCGATGTCGCCGGTGGCGGCCCGAGGAAGGTCATGAGACGGAGGGAGTTCGAATGGGCGAAAACACCCCTGTCGATGCCGCGGCTCTTCGAGAGGAAGTGAAGAAGAAGTATCGCGAAGTGGCAGTTGAACCTCATGGGGACTATCACTTCCATACCGGGCGTCCGCTGGCCAAACGCCTAGGCTATGACGACCATGTCGTGGCGGCGTTGCCGGACGCCGCGGTGGAATCCTTCGCTGGCGTCGGCAACCCGTTCTCGCTACGCGATCTGGAACCCGGTGAACGTGTTGTTGATATCGGTTCGGGCGGCGGCTTCGACTGTTTCATAGCGGCGGGTAAGGTCGGCGGCAAAGGCGAAGTGGTCGGCATCGATATGACCGAGGAGATGCTGGCAAAATCGCGCGCCACGGCGCGGAGCATGGGCCAGACGAACGTCGAGTTTCGCATGGGCCTGTTGGAGGACATGCCGGTCGAGGACGGCTGGGCCGATGTCGTGATATCAAATGGCGTCATCAACTTGTGTGCCGACAAGCAACAGGTTTTCTCGGAGATCGGGCGGATCCTGCGGCCGGGCGGCTACCTGCAGTTTGCCGATATCGCAAACGGCCAACCTGTGCCCGAGGAAGCTGTCGCCAACATCGACCTCTGGACCGCTTGAATCGCCGGTGGCCTGCCGTGCGCAGGCTGGCGGAAGATGATCGAGGACAGCGGTCTCGTGGATGTCGCGATCGGCCCGCCCGTCGATTCCTTCGGCGGTGCCGGGGGCGAGGCAAAGGCACGCAAGTTCGAGGTGTTCGGGTACGCTTTCCTCGCCCGCAAGCCGTGATCACTGACGGAAGCCGTGATCATCGGAATGTTTTGCAGGCGGGCCGCCCGGAGTTGTCCGAGACCCGTTCTTGCGGTGCCGGTCGATGGTGATGATGGAACTACGCCGTCCAACGCGGATCGCCACCGTCGGTCAGGTCCCGCCCCCCGTCTGAGGGCCGTCCATCGAGCCCCGGACGCACCCCAACCCCGGCGACCATAGCCTGATCGGGAGAAGCCGTGTTATCATGACGTAATCGACGGCCCCCCCGCACGGGGAGGAGCCGGCGTTTGGACCGGCACGATACCAGGGGGACATAAGATGAAGACTGGAATGCGCGTCATCGTGCCGGCTGCCGTGTTGATTTCGGGGCTCGCGCTTGGCGGCTGCGCGCCCACCTGGGATGAGATCAAGTCGGCATTCAATCCGCAAAGCGCGCCCGAGGCCGGCAAGGACGTGAGCGCCGACGACATCGCGGCGCTTGGCAACTTCGAGACCGCCGCCTGCGGGCCGGATACCGAGCATCCGGCGGCCCGCCAGATCGCCGAGTTGGGCACCGAGATCATTTCGGTTCTCGATAACGGGTCCGTTTCGAAGGAAGAAAGAATCGCCTTTTTCCGCAAATTGCTGGCGCGCGATCTCGACATTCCGCTGATCGCCAAGGTCGTCCTCGGCAAGCATTGGCGATCGGCCACCGAACAGCAACGCGCGGCTTACATGGATGCGTTCGCGGTCTTCGTCGTGCAAACCTATTCCCAGCGGCTCGGCGGCGTCGAAATGAACGCGATCCGGATCCTCGACACCAAACCCGTCGGCGAACGCGACGTCGTGTTTCGCTCGCGGGTCGACCGAAACGGCGCCAACGCCGTGCGCGCCGACTGGCGGCTCACCAATCTCAGCGGGGACTATCGGATCCTGGACCTTTCGGTCGAAGGCGTCAGCATGGCATTGATGCTGCGCCAGGAGTTCGCGTCCGTCATCCGCACCAAGGGCGGGCTCGACGGTCTCATCGCGGCGCTGCGCGAACGCACCGCCTGAGCGCGATCCCGCCGACCGCCGTTCAGACGTTCGCCTTCAGGAACGCGAGAGTCCGCGCCCAGGCAAGCTTGGTGTCCGCTTCGTCGTAGCCGCCGCCCTCATCTCAACCGGTGTGGTCGCTATCCTCGCCGTCACTTTCCGGCTCAATTACGGGAGTTTTCTGACAGCCGCCCAGGACGGCGGGCGCGACGAACAGCAGCGCCGTGGCCGTCAACAGAATCTGGCGTCGGTCGAGAAACCCGTCGGTCATTGCTTAAGCACCAGCACCACCAGCACCGCCGCGAACGCCGCTCGGGCGCCGCGCACAATTTCGTGAATGAATCGGGTAAGTGGGGATCGGCCGAAGGGCCGCGCGCGCGGCGCGGCGGTCGCTAAGTTCAGGCCGCGGCGCGTTCGCGCGCGCGCTGGACGCGCTTCTTGATGCGCCGGATCTCGGGCGCGAGGTCGGAATCCTTGGTGCCCAACAGAAACGAATCCAGCCCGCCGGCCTTTTCGATGGTCCGAAGCGCGTTGGTGGCCAGGCGAAGCCGGATCGTGCGCGCCAGCGCGTCGCTGTAC
>JAKZXM010000307.1:0-2520 GCA_047514975.1 Rhodospirillales bacterium | reverse complement strand
GGCAAAAGCTCACCAGGATAGGCACCCCGCCCACGGTGTCATTGACGATCTCGTGCCACAGCAGCATCGAGAGCGGATAGGCGCGCGCGTCGCCGTCGATGATGACGCTGACGACGGGCTCGTCATCGCCCAACCCGGCCTCCGCCACCGCCACGAATTCGGGATCGTCGATCGGCGGGATGGAATCCCTGCGCGGGCCGTCGGTGATGATCGAGTCGAACTCGATCGAGTTGTTGTCGAAGTCGGTGTCGGGAAACTCCAGCACCCACTCCGACGGACCGCCGGCAAACGCCGCGCCGACGCCCAGCGCCAGGCCGCCGGTCACGGCCGCGGACACGAGCCACCGCAAAGTAGAAGCGCTTCCACCCATAGGCGCTGTCTCCCGCCTCGACGCCGGCCAGGCAAGCCGCCGGCGGTCACGATGCGGTGAAGCGTCGCCTTAAGGCAGGGTGTCCTTGGCGAACGCGCGCAGGACGTTCTCGGTGATGCGCGAGGTATCGCCGCCGTAGTTGTCGTAGGAGAGCGTCGAGTTCCAGGAAATCGAGCCGACGCTGAAAACGGCGCCGCCGTTGGGATACTCGAGGTAGACCATGTCTCCGCCCAGCCGGTCGGTCACGCTGCCGCCGTTCCACGGCGTCGAGGCGTGGATCCGGCGCGTCCAGTATTCGGGATGGGCGCCGGTGACGACGACGTTGTAGGCGTTCAATAGCGCGGCGCCGTCGCGGTGGAGATCGTGATCGGTGATCACGTCGTGCGGGAGCGCCTTGGCCGTCAGCCAATCGACGAGGTGGAGATCGGAGGCAAAGTTGTGCGGCGCGCTGAAGGTGCGGCATAGCGCCTTGGGACGGAAATCGAGAATGCGATGAAGGATCGAGGAGGTGCAGACACCCGATCCGTCGGAGTTAACTTCGTAGGTGCTCTTGAGTCCCAGCGGCCCGCTGTAGCGAAAGCGCTCGGGTTGCAGATTCATGTCCTGCAGCGGTGCGAGTGGCAGGTAATCGGTAATGTCCAGCGATTCGTTGGCGTAGGCCTGATAGGTCAGCGTCGGGGCGAGGAAGGCGATCGCGGCCGTGGGCTTGCCCGTCGCCGGGCGGACGTACAATGGCAGGTGGTCCTCGGCCCCATCGGCCCTGAGCCGCGCCGCGTAAACGCCGCTCTTCAGGTCCGCGGGAACTTTGAGCGCCAGCGATTTCTCCCAACCCGCATCGCTCACGTCATCGTCGTGGAAGTGAATCGCGTCGTACTCATCCGGCACCTCGACGGGGCCGCGCCCGTTGCCGGTCCAATTGCGCCCCGGCGGTGAAGCCGCGCTAGGTCGCCGTGGCGGCGACTGCTATAGGGCCAAAGGCCGGCGCGAACCGGGGGGCCACCTCCTCGGCGAAACGGCGCATGCATTCGTTTCGCGAGCGCTCGGGACGGCCGGGCTGGGCGGTGTTGATGACAACGTGCGTGATGCCGACGTCGAGATAGCGCTGCACGCGCTCGGCCACCTCATCGGGCGTGCCGACAAGCTGGTGCTCGATCACCGGAGGCAGGTTGGCCGGATCGGCAAGCGACTCCATGCGCTCCATCACTTTGACGTTTTGCTCGTACGTCTTGACGCCCTTCCAGGGATTGAGATGGGTCTCGTAATGCTTGACCACCTCACGATAAAACGTCGAGAGATGTTCGAGCGCCTGATCGTGCGCCTCGGCTTGCGAATCGGCGATGCAACAATGGATCCATAGGGGCACGTTGACGTCGGGATCACCGCCCGTGGCGGCGATCTTCTCTTTCCACGCCGCGATCGCCTTGGCGTTCTGCTCGATCGGTGAAATCGAGGTGCAAAGAATTGGCAATCCCAAATCGGCCATGCGTTCGGCGGTATCGGGGCTGTTGCAGGCGCCGTAGAAATGGACCTTCTCGCGGCGCGGCTTGGGCCGGAGCGTGACCTCGCGCGGCACCGTGAAGTGCTTGCCCTCGAACCGGAACGGCCCGCCCTCGAGCGCCGCCACCGCCAGCTCGTAGGCCTCCTGGAATAGCTCGCGCGAGAGCTCCATGTCGATGTCGCGCGCCTCGTACTCGATGCGCGCGACACCGCGTCCGATCCCGAGATGAAGGTCGCCCTCGCTTAGATGACTCAGCATCGCCACTTCCTCGACGAAACGCACCGGCTCGTACCACGGCAGCACGATGACCGCGGTGCCCAGACCCAGGCCCGGGCACGCGGCGGCGATGTGACTGAGAAAAAACATCGGGCTCGGCGAGGGGTAGTAGTCGGTAAAATGGTGCTCCAGCATCCACACGCTCTCGAAGCCCAACGATTGCCCGAGCCGGCAGTCCGCTATGACCTCGCCATAACGCAAGCCGTCGCCGTCGGCGCCCGGCACGCCGACCGGCATCACCGGCCCAACGGTAAATCCGAACTTCGTCTCTCGAGCCATTGCCCCACCCCTTTTTGCCCCGCGCGCACGAGCCAGCGTGCGCAACCTCAACCAGTGTACCACGCTCGGATTTGAACCGGTGTTCAACTCTTGTATC